>DATEZK010000099.1:0-3752 GCA_035255665.1 Candidatus Limnocylindria bacterium | reverse complement strand
CCGGACCATGGCCATGGTGCGCCCCGGCGCGCGCAAGCTCTACGAGTACCTGAACAACCTGAAGGTCCGTGCGGAGGAGGAACGGTCGTGGCAGGACGTCGACGCGTGCGCCGTCACGTCGCCGCGCGACGAGGCGACGATCCGGAGCGTGCTTCCCCGCGCGCTGACGGCGGTGGTCCCGAACGCCGTGGACACCGCGTTCTTCTCACCCGGCGCGAAGCCGCGAGAGCGCGGAACGATCCTCTTCTACGGCACGCTCTCCTATTACCCGAACCTCGATGGGCTGCTGTTCTTCCTGCGCGAGGTCATGCCCCTGGTGCGACGTGACTATCCCTCGGCGCGCCTGAAGGTCGTCGGGGCGGATCCGCCCGAGGCGCTCCGGCGATTCGAGACCCGCGACGTCGCGTTCACCGGCTTCGTCCCGGATCTGCGCCCCCATCTCGCGAGCGCGAGCGTCGTGATCGCTCCCCTTCGCATCGGCGGCGGCACGCGACTCAAAGTGCTCGAAGCGATGGCGATGGCCGCTCCGCTCGTGTCCACCTCTCTCGGCGCCGAGGGCATCGCGGTGACCAGCGGCCGCGAGGTGCTCCTCGCCGATACTGCGGAGACCTTTGCCGCTGACGTCGTCCGCGTGCTGCGCGACGAGACTCTCGCTGCCGAGCTTGGCGGGGCCGGGCGCCGTCTTATCGAGACGAGCTACGACTGGCGCGCTTCCGCGCGGGCGCTCGAGGCGCTGTACCGGCGGGCCGTTCCCGCGCGCCGGCGGGCGGATCAGGCGGAAGCGACGGTGGCCGCGGCGGTCTGAAGCGCGTCTCTCTGCGTGGAGGTGACGGCCTCGTCGCTGGGCATCGTCACGCCGAGCACTTTCGTCGCCGCGGCGTAGAGCCGATCGAACGTCGAGGTCTGACGGATGCCGCGCTTCGAGTGACCGATCGGCATGAGGTGGAATCCACGAAGCGGCGCGTTGCGCGCGAGCCAATCGAGCTCCTCATCGAGGTAGGCCCAGTACCGTTCGCACGCATCGGCATCGTCGGTCGCGCGCTCGAGCACGGCGAGAAGGCGCGCGGGGATCACGATGCCGGGGATCGCGGTGAGGCGGCGCGCGTGATCGCACGATCGGACCGGAGCGAGACCGACGATGAGCGGCAGGTCCGCGAGCGCAGCCGGCATGCGGTCGATGGCGGCGGCGAACTCCCGGGCATCGAAGACCGGCTGGGTCTGGACGAACTGCGCGCCCGCCGCGTGCTTGCGGACGAGCCGCTCGACTTCGTACGCGGGATCCGGCGCGAACGGGGACCACGCCGCACCGACGCAGAACGGCTCAGCCGTCCCCAGCAGCTCCGACCCGAGGCCTGCGGGGAACCCACGGGCCAGCTCGATCAGGCCGAAGACGTCGACATCCTGGATATCCGCCGAGCCCTCCGGGACGTCGCCGGTCATGCACAGGAGGTTGCGCACGCCGAGCGCCGAAGCGCCAAGCAGATCGGCGATGAGCGCGTTCCTCGCGCGCGAACGGGCGACGACCTGCACGATCGGCTCGACGCCGAGACCCTGATGCGTGACGATCGCCGCCGCGGCGATCGGCGAGAGCGCCGGACGGCCGCGCAGACCGTCGGTGATGTTCATGGCGACGATGTGCGGACGGAGCAGGCTTCTGGCCCGTTCGATGATGAGCTCGTGCGCGACGGTCGCGGGCACCGCGAGCTCCACCGTGATCACGGAACGGCCCGCGCCGAGGTCGCGGCAGAGCCGCGATCCGATGCCGGCCTCGGCGATCACGGACGACGCGGTCACGGTCGTCATGGCCGCGCGACGAAGTGGAAGTGTGCGTTCGTGTCGTAGGCGTCGTCGAACGCCGCCGACGTGTACGGTCCGCCTCCGTCCATATCGAAGATCCGCAGGCCGGCGTCGACCGTGAGCAGGCGATGGATGTCGCCGGGCTTCGTGCCGTAGTAATCGGCCGAGCCGCGTCCATGCTGGAACACGACGATCGGTCGGTGCTGCGCGATCGTCCGAAGCGCGCCCCGGAACACCAGCTCCTCGGCGCCCTCCACGTCGATCTTGATCAGGTGCGGTACGTATCCATCGGGAAGGTGGTCATCGAGCCGCTCGGTGCGAACGCTGATCGTTTCCACCGCGGCGTCTACGGAATGATGGCCGCGGCGGAAGCCGCTGACCCACGGGCGCGCCGTCGCGTACGTGAACGTCGTCTCTCCATCGGCGTCGGAGAGGGCTACGCGACGGACGTCGATCCGCGGAAAGCGCGCTGCGAGGTCCGTGTGGAACACGGGGAGCGGCTCGTACGCGATGTGTCGCCCGCGGGGCGCGATCCGCGCGATCTCCGCGAGGACCCGACCGTTCGCGGCGCCGACATCGATGCAGTTGGCATCCGGCGGCAGCGCGAAGGCGAGAAGGAGACGCAGATGTTCGAAGTCCTTCCACGTCCGGTCGAACACACGCGAGCGGCGGCGGCGCCAGGTCGTGAGAACGGCGCGCGCGGGCTGCTCCAGGCCGAAGGCGGTCGCCGCCCACTTGATTCGCCGGATGGCGACCGCCACCTTGCGAGCCTCCTTTCTTTCGCCGGCGCTTAGTTCGCTGCCTGCGGTCTGACGGCGATCGTGAGAGCGACAAACGCCTGATTCGCTTGGTTGTTGAAGGCGCCGGGGTCCTCCGAGGCGACGGCGCTGTCGCGCTGCGCCGACGCTGTCGACGTCCGCCCCAAGAGGCCACCGGAGGTGTCGTAGCGACCTTGTGTGTAACCGGCCGGGTATCCGATGGTGTCTCCGATGTTCTGCGCGCCGTATGCCGCGAGCCAGAGCGTCTGCTCAACGTCCCAGCCCGCCGGGTCGAGGACAGGCGGATCAGGGTGCCCAACGCCCGTGACGGCGGCGGTCGCGACGGCGTTGGTGATCGTCCCATCGTCGAACCAGCCGCTTATCCGGTACACGTGAGCGACCGCCGTCTCCATCATCGAGGTCCCGAAGTTCACGGTGGTCCCGCCTTCGGATCCGGTGGCTCTCTTCGCGTACACGCCGGTCCGGACCTCGTTGCCGTTGAGGGTCGTTCGCAGGACCGTCCATCCTGACGGCGTCGTGACCGTCGCCCATGCGTGGTTGGTGAAGATGCAGAGGAGCAGGTCTCCCTCCTGGACCTCGGCCGGCATCGCGACGTTGTGGTCCCATGAGTGGACCGGGAACGACGACGGCGTGACCGATTCCACGTCCGGGAACTGCGTCTGGACTGGCGGGGTCGGCGCCGGACCGCCCCCGAAACCACAGGCCCCGCTGGGCTGCTCGAACGCGCGGATGTGGCCGTCCCACGCGTCGCGGATCCAGAACACAGGGACGCCGTAGCTCCGGTCGTCGCACTCGATGTCCTGCGGGCTTGTGCCCGCATTGGTGTTGTACGCGTACCAGGCGACCTTCGTGCCCGTCTTCGTGTACTCGAACACATAGTTGCAACCGGCGACGCTGACGAACAGGTTCGCGCCTCCGGTGGCGATGCCGCTGCTCTGGCTGTAGTCGCACTGCGGGAGCATGTTGTTCGGCGGAAGCCCGACGTGGATGTACGGCGACGCGGCGACCAGCTGGGCCGTCCCGAGCGCGTCGGGAGTGGTGTGGTAGTGGTAGATCCGCGTCGTTGCGTCCGGTGAGTACCAGATCGTGTCGTCGGAGCGGTCGTACGCGATCTTGACCTCGGTCGCGTACACGCCCGTTTGGAAGTCGGGCCGGTCCGCCGGATCGACGGTGAAG
>DATEZK010000098.1:0-10565 GCA_035255665.1 Candidatus Limnocylindria bacterium | reverse complement strand
GAGAACGAGATGTCGCGCAGCACGATCGTCTGTCCGTAGGCGAACGACACCCCGCGCATCTCGACCGCGCCTTTGATCGGCATGTCGACCGGGTCGACATGGTCGGCGACCGACGCGCGCGCGTCGTACACAGCCTGAAGTCGACCGAGGGACGCCCAGCCCTGCTGGACGAGGTTCACCACCTCCCCGAGGGCGATCATCGGCCAGGAGATGAGCTGGAGGTAGGCGATGAACTGCACCAGCTGTCCGATCGTGAGGCGACCATCGATGGCGTCCTGGCCGTCGATGTACAGGATCGCGAGCACCGCTCCGCCGAGGATGAAACCCATGAGCGGCCACAGAAGGCCGTTCCACTTTGCGAGCGCCACCGCTTTGTTCAGGTACACGCGGTTCACCGCGGCGAACGAGCGGATCTCCGGCTCCTCCTGTGAGAAAGCCTTCACCACGCGGATCCCCGAGAAGTTCTCCTGCGCCTTCGCCGAGAGATCGCCGAACTGCGACTGGAGCTGCTCGAAGTGCCTGTTCACGCGCCGACCGACGACCCAGAACGTGTAGGACGAGATGGGCGTGAGGATGAGCGCGATCAGAGCGAGCTTCGTGTCGACGCCGAACATCGATACGAACGTGAAGATGAGCGTCAGCAGCGTGTTGGTCAGCATGAGGATCCCGAAGCCGACCATCTGACGGACCGCCTGCAGGTCGTTGGTGAGGCGCGCCATCAGATCGCCGATGCGCTGGTGCTGAAAGTACGCGAGGTGCTGCGTCTGAAGGTGCGCAAGGAGATCGTTGCGCATCTGGTACTCGATGCGGCGTGACGCATCGAGGATCCGCCACCGACCGAGACCGCGCAGCGCGCTTTCGACCGCAGCCAGGCCGACCATGAGCGCGGCGAGGCGCAGCACCGTTTCCAGCTCGGCGCCCTGCGTCAGCGCATCGACGATCCGTCCGATGAGCAGCGGCCCGAGGACCGCGGCGAACGCGGAAAGACCCACGACGACGACCCCGAGGGCGATCCGGATCTTGTGCTGAGCGAGGTAGTGCAGAAAAGTGGCGCGCGGGGAGGTCACTTTGGAGTCGAGTTTAACCGCTGCTTGCGACCTCCGAACCACACGGCGAAAACGACGACAGCCGCGAGCACGAACACCGGTGCCACGCCCCACACGTCGGCGATGGGGCCAACGAAGATGAGCGGCAGGAAGCTGAAGATCGAGACCAGGACGTTGAGCACGCCGAAGACGCGGCCGCGGATGTCGTCGCGCAGGTGCTCCTGCAAGAGTGTCATGGCCGGCACGGTTATGAACGCGTACGCGACGCCGAAGAAGAGCGCGGTGACGCTGACCAGGCCGACGAAGAACGGAAGCGTCTCACCGAGCACGCCGCCGAGACGAGATGCGAACACGTCGGAGAGCGGCCGCGCTCCGGCGAGCACGAGGAGCGCGATGCCCACGACCATGAGGCCCGTCCCGACCGCATTTGCGCGGGTCATCCGGCTGCCGATCGCGTTGATCAGCCCGAGCCCGAGCACGACTCCGACGCCCGCCGGCGCGACCAGGACGACCACGTTGCGCTCGTTAAGCTTCAGGACCTCCCTTACGAATCCTGGCGCGAGCGCGCCTGCAACTGCGATGAGCGTGTACGTGAGCGCGATGTAGACCATCGACCAGGTGAGCAGTGGCGTCGCCCGGAGGTAGTGGAACGCCTCCGAGATCCCCTGGCGCGTCTCGGTGACCGCTCGCGCCGCGAGCTCCGCATCGATGAGGTGCGCCGCCTTCTGCGGCGGCGGCGATGGCGGCAGCGTCGCGCACAAGAGCGACGAGATCCCGAACATCGCGGCGATGACGCTCCAGAGGAACTCGAATCCGTACAGGCTCACCGCGATCGGCGCGAGGATGATGAATCCGAGCAGGAACGATCCGTTGAACGTGAACGTGAAGAGCGAGTTGGCTACCAGGAGATCGCGCTTGCGCACGATCCCTGGGATCGTCGCCGATTCCGCGGGTACGAAGAAGATCGTCACCGCCGCGACGAGGAAGTTGACGATGTAGATCGTGGTGAGGCTTTCGCCGACGAAGAGGAGTGGCAGCACGGCGACGCCGCGGAGTGCGTTCGTGATGACGAGGACGAAGCGACGGTCCGTGCGATCCACGAGCACGCCCGCGCCGATGCCGAATAGGACGGCCGGGATGACCGCAAGGAGGATGAGGAACGACGAGGACGTGTTCGAGTGCGTGATCTCGGCGACGAGGATGATGAGCGCCGAGGTGACGGCGTTCGCGGCAGTCTGCGACAGGATCTGCGCCGCCCACACGGCGAGGAACGCGCGATTTTTTAGGAGGCCGACATGAACGGCCTCCTGGACCTCGGCCAACTGTCGGGCTTAGTCCGTCGGGGCCAGTGGCCCGCGCGAGACGAACCGCTTGATGTCGCGCTCCAGCGACGCACGCGGCACAAGCACGCGGTGCTCGCAGGTCGTGCAGCGCACGCCGATGTCCGCGCCCAGCCGGACGATCCGCCAGGTGTCGCCGCCGCAGGGATGCGGCTTACGCAGCGTCACGACGTCGTCGAGGTAGAGCGGGAGCGGTCCCTTCGTCTTCACGGGCACGATACGCGTCTCGGTCATTCGCGGGAGTCTAGCCGCGAGAACTATCGGAGCGGTGTCGTAAGGGCGGGAACCTCTAGCGCGGCATCGCGGCTGACATTGAAGCGCGTCCCCTTATAGATGAGCTCGAACTGCCCGATGATGCCGCCGGTCCGCGTCATCGCGATGTACATGACCTCGGTCGAGCCGACCGCGCGCACCTGCCACGGACCAGAAACGGCGACCGAGTCCACGGTGAGTACCCGATCGGGCGTCGCACCGAAGTAGCTGCGCGGTCCTACCCGCAGGGTGTTCACGGCGATCGCTTCGGCCCCCGCGTTGCGGAGCTCGTTGATGAGATCGGACAGCGCACGCTCATCGAACGACCCATCGATCCGTACCGTGATCCCACCGCCGGTCACGGCGCTCATCCCGGCGAAGACCTTGAGCTGTCTGAGCTGACGCTCGGCCTCGACCAACGATCCCCTGCCGTTGGCGATCGCGTCGCGCGCGGTGTCGGCGCGATGCCGGAGATCGAGGCTCTCCTCGCGGATGGCGTTGTTGCGCTCAGAGAGATTCGCGATGAGCGTCGTGAGTGACGCGGGAGTCTCCAGCTGGAGGCTGCGCGAGTAGACCTCCTGAGCCTGGATCTGCGTGACCGCAAGCACCCCGAGGAACAGCGCGATGACGGTGACCGCGATGACGCCGGCGTTCGACTTCATCGGGGTGTCGCGTATCGCACGTTGAGCGCTCCTCGGTACGGCGGGATGTGGAGGTTGACCGCGCGGCTCACGCGGAAGCCCAGACCGTAGACGTCGCGACGCTGCTTGATGTCTCGGAGCTGCGACGGATCGTCGTAGGTCGCGAGCAGCTCGTTCTGCGGCCCGATCACGAGAACGTTGAACGGAGGCGACATGAGCGTGCCGTTGACCATGATCGTGGAGCCGACGCAATAGATGCTCGAGGAGCCGACGATGCGCTCGTCGTTGATCGCGATCGCGGTGGCGCCCCCTCGCCAGGCCTGATTCACGATGTCGGTGAGGTCGGTGTTGTGGCAGATGGACTTCTCGATGTCCTTCGCCGCGGACGCGCCGCGCGCATCGTCCAGGACGATGATGACGCCGTCGCCCGTGCGCTCGTTGAGCCCGGCAAGGGTCTTTAACTCCTCGATGCCGGCCTGCAGGTCCTTGGCAGCGTCGCTTTGCGTTGACGCGCTCGCCTGGATCTGGTCGAGCTCGGCGCGTAGGCCGGCGAGCTGGAGCTTCAGAGTGTCCTGCTCCTTCTGCAGCGTCTTGGCAGCGTCGAGCAGTGGCGTGTTGTACCGGACCGTCAGCTCGTTGCGCTCGGACTGAGTGCGCCACTGAACGCTCACCAGCAGGCCAAAGAGCACCGCTGGGAGCAGCAGCACCAACGAGTGGCTGAGGCGGGTGCGCTCGGGGGAAGCCGTTGCCGTCACATGAAAAGTGTCACACACCTATCAGCGCCGACCCGTCGACGGGCGGTCCCCCAGCGGGGTGATGGCACCGGAGGGCCTCGACCGCCAGATTTCATCCGGGGTGTTGGGATGAATGTGATCGCTTTGCGCACCGAACGTCCGTCCGCTAAATCGGACGAATGCTCCATGTGCAATGCAGCGCACCCCAAGAGCGACGAGCCCGTGAGCCCCGTCAAACAGCGCAACGACCTGCTGCCCTGGACCGTCGTCGTGACCGCCTCGGTGGTCATCGCCGCGATGGGCGCAGGCCCGGAGCGTTGGTTCGGTGTCGGCGCGGTGAGCGGACTCCTCGCTGGAATGGCGTGCGCGTGGGTCAGCTTCCAGGCCTCTCGCCGTATGCGCGGCGTAGCCCACGTCAGGGAGCTGACCTCGCTCTCGGAGGAGGCCGACATCCGCGTCCAGAGCGTCATCAAGCAATTCGAATGGGCGGTGAGCGACGTCGTGAAGCTCAAGCGCGACGCCGAGCGCGCGCAGGGCGCGGCCGACGCTCTCATGGACCGCTCCCGCGAGCGCGAGCGATACGTCAAGAAGCTGGAGAAGCAGGTCTTCGAGCTCCGTGAGCAGGTCGCGCACTACCCGCAGCCGGTGTCGACGGCGCCCGAGAACCTCTTCGAGGGACCTGACGCGAGTCATGTTCCGTTCCGGTGGGCGCTTCACATCGACGGCAGCAAGGCGACACTCGAGCTCGAGACCGGCGTGACGCTGGATCGACCCTCGCGCGTTCGGATCGTCGACCGCGATGGCCAGGTCAGCGCGGTGAGCGGCGTGCCGGTCCTCCTCGCGGACGGCGGTTACGGGTTCACCGTCGAGGAGCCGCCGATCGATCTCGTCACCGATCTCGACGCGCGACGCGAGCCGAACTACCTCATCGAGGCGCTCGTGCAGTACGAATGGAAGCCGACGCGCCTGGAGGACTCCGGCCGCCGGACGCGCATCGTCGCCGACAACCAGGGCCGTTTCTACCGGGTGGCTGACGCCGCAGACGCGGCCCAAGTCTTCGCTTCAGAGCCACGCCGCGCGAACCTCAACTAACCAGGAATATCCACCCCCTCCCAAGCGCGTTATGCCAGCGATGGCAAGCGCGCGCCCGCGTGGATTCAACGCCCGTCTGATCGACGACTTCCGCGCACACGGCGGACAGATCACAAGCGGTCCATTCACCGGTCGATCGCTCCTGCTGTTGACCACGAAGGGCGCGAAGACCGGCGAAGAGCGGACCAGCCCGCTCGCGTATTCACGCGACGGCGACCGCTTCGTGATCGTGGCGTCCAAGGGCGGAGCGCCGAGCAACCCTGCCTGGTATCACAACCTTCGGGCTCATCCCGACGTGACCGTCGAGCTCGGCCCGGAGAAGTTCCGTGCCCGCGCGACGGTGGCCGACGACATCGAGAGGCGTCGCCTCTACGACCAGCACGCGTCGCGAATGCCCGCTTTCGCCGACTACGAGAAGAAGACGACGCGGACGATCCCGGTGGTGGTGCTGGAGCGCCTCTGATCCCAGCGACGGCTGCGACCGGAGGGGCTGGCCGGAATCGAACCGGCGACGCCCGCCTTAGGACGGCGGCGCTCTATCCACTGAGCTACAGCCCCGAGCGGCTACGCCGCTCGGGGCTGCTGCGTCTTTGCCAAGCGAGCGAAGCGAGCGAGGCAAGTGATGCAGACACAGCCCGTACGGCGTGATGACCAAAGCGTAACGAGTTGTCGCGAAAGGCATGACACACTGAGGTCACCCGCAAACGAGGTAAGCCATCAATCCATCCTTCGTCTGGATCACAGCCCGTGATGGGAGCGTTCACGCCACTCGCCCACCGATCATCGCCGACGGACAGGTGATGCTCTGCGGGCACTCTTACGACCGCCGAGATCTCCGGATCAGGATCCAAGCCGCGGTCGGCTTGGCCCCGGCCGGCGCATGCCTTTCATGCGGCGACCTCGTCGCCGCGGCCCTGGGCGAGGCCGAGCTGCCGGGCCGCGCAGAGCGCGAACGAAAGCCGCCTTTGTGGCCGTGACGCAGATAGCAGACGAAGAAGCGACGAGAGTCCTCAACGCCTTCCAGCGTGACGCGCGCGCCATGCTCGAGTACCTGCTGCCTGCGCTTCGACAACGCGGCCTCTACCCAGAGGCGCAGGTTGATGGTTGGGGCGACTCGCGCGGCGGTCGCGGCAACGCATCGACCGTCGTTCTCGCATCGCCAAAGTGGCTAAAACCGACCGATAAGACCAAGCAGCTCGCGCGACTCCGCCTTCAACTGAGCGAGTCGAACACGTGGGCGGTCATCGTTTCTGTGGTTGCCCAGCCCGACCAGCTACACGCGTGGCCGCCAGCTGATGAGACCACCTGGTGGACTGAGCTACGCGAGCTCATCCGCGTGCAGATCATGGAGTACCACGACACGAAGGCGGAGCGCCCCGAGGTCACATAGCGATTTCGCCCCTGTTGCCGGTCGTGTCGGGGTGGAGAGATTTGAACTCTCGGCCTTTGCGTCCCGAACGCAACGCGCTACCAAGCTGCGCTACACCCCGTTTCGGTGTCACGAGTATACGAGTTGAGATCGCGCGCGGAGTGTGTTTCGTTTCGAATGTTTAGTGCAGGGACGTCCCCGTGAAACGATCGAGCAGCTCGCGCACCGTGACGTGCCCGTACCGGCTGCCAAGTTCCTTCTCTGCGGCTGCCCACAGGATCTTCATCGGGCGCGGCGCTCCCGCTGGGATGTCGCGGAGACTCAGGTGCGCGTAGCGCTGGATCTCGGGCAGCACGAGTAGATTCGCGGCCAGCCGCGCGGCGGACCGTTCGACCGGATCGATCGGCTCGACCGGCGCCTCCGGCTCGACGGCTGCGCTCGCGTTGAGCGGCGGCATTCCGGCCGGTGGGCGCGGCGTCTGCGCCGACGGCGGTGTGGGCGGTGCTTTCGCGGGCTCGGACCCATCGCCCCCGCTCGGCTTCGACGTGAATCCGCCGGTCCGCATCGCACCACCGATGAGCGTCGGAACGTCGATCCCCGTCAGACTCTTGATCACCGTCCCAGACTCCGCGACGACGCGCGTCGCGTTGCGCACGACCTCGGACGCGCCGTCCGTGCTCATCACCGTGAGCGTGTCGATGTGTTTCATCGGCTCGGCCGCTGCGCGGACGATCTCCGGCAGCGCCGCGAGCACGGTCTGGATGATCGCGGCCTCGTTGAACTGTTTGTAGGCGTCCGCGCGCATTGCAAGTGCCTTCGCTTCGGCCTCGCCCTTCGTCAGGACGACGGCGGCCTCCGCCGCGCCTTGCAGCCGCTCCGCTTCCGCGCCGGCCTCGGCCTGCGCGATCCGTGCGCGCTTATCACCTTCGGCTCGCTGGATCGCGGCCTGCGCCTGGGCGGCAGCCGGCTTCACCGTCGTCGACAGCAGCTCCATTTCCACGCGCGACGCCTCGAGCTCCGCGAGCTGCGTCTGCTTCGCGACGACCTGCTGCGTGGCCTCCGCCTGCGCCAGCGGACCTGCCTGCGCGGCGCGCGCCTCCGCCGCTGCGGTCTGCACCTGGGCCTCGGCGCGTTTGAGGGCAACGTCCCGCTGCGCCTGGATCTTGATCCCCTCAGCCTCCGCTTCGCGTACGGACGCGAGCTGGTCCGCCGCGGCCTTCGCCATGCGCGCGTCCTTCTCGACGACCGCGAGCTTCTGCTGGCCGAGCAGCTCGACGTAACCGGATTCGTCGTTGATGGACTGGATCGTGAACGCGTCGATCTGCAGGCCGCTCGATGCGAGGTCGCCCTTGGCGGCGTCCTGCACTTCCTGCTGGAGCTTCTGGCGGTCCATGATCAGCTCCTCGATCGTGAGGCGGCCAACGATCGATCGGAGGCTTCCCTCCAGCACGTTCTTCACGATCGAATCGACGTGTTCGTCGCGCGCGTCGAGGAAACGTTCCGCGGCATTGCGCAGCGACTCGACGTCGCGTCCGATCTTGAATGTCGCGACGCCTTGCACGTTGACCTTGATGCCCTGACTGGTGACCGCGTCGGCCAGCCTGACCTCGATCTGACGCACCGTCAGCTTGAGGCGACCGACCTTGTGGACGAGCGGCAGGACGAACGTGCCGCCGCCCACGACGACCTTCACGCCTTTGTCGTCGACGGCCGCGACCAGCTTTCCCTTTTCATCGCGTACCTTCGCGCCGCGCGAGCCTGCCACGACGAGCGCCTCGTTCGCGTTCGCGACGCGGTACCGGCTCGCGACGTAGAAGATCAGCAGCGCGACGACGATGACGGTGACCAGCACGAGGATCGGGCCGGTGCCCGTGAAGCCCAACAGGTCAAGCATTTGGAATTCCTCCTTGCCCCCCAGCGAGCGGCTCGACGACCAGATTGCCGCCCGCGATCGAAACGATGCGTACCGCCGACCCCGACGCGACGTCCGCGTCGGCGGTCGCGGTCAGATTGTGGGAAGCGCCCGCGTAGCTGACGAAGACGCTGCCGAAGCGGCGCGCCGGGATCGTCACGTTCACCCGGCCGGTCTGGCCGACCAGATCGTTCAGGCTGAACGCGGGAGCGGACTCCGAGCGCTTCAGAACGCTGAACATACCGAAGACGAGCGCGAAGCCCGCAGCGCCCGCGACGGCGCCGAGCAGTGAGGCACGGCCGTTGTCCAGCTGGAGCACCTGCGTGCCGATGAGACCTCCGACGCCGAACATCGCGACGAAGCCCAGCAGCGGCGGCATTAGCGTCACACCGCCGATGTCGAAGCCGATATTGAGGGCATCGAGGACCCCGCCGACGATGTCGTCGAGCAGGACCGTGATCAGGAGGAGGCCTCCGCCCAGCACGGTGCAGAACAGGAAGATCGCGTTCGCGAGATCCAGCTCGAACAGCATCGATGCTCCCCTCCGCGCCGGATTGTCGTCCACATCGCGCGACGCGGCTAGTCTGCCCCGAACCATGGGTCCCCAGTGGGCGCTCGACGTCGGGATCGCACCGGAGGCTGCCCTCGCGCGTCTCGGTGGGGCTATCAACCAGCGGCCCAAGCGCGCCTTCGGCGTCCTCAAGGTTCAGAAGGAATTCGTCGGCGCCATCGCGAGCGAGCACTTCGAGATCTGGGAGCGAAGCCAACGGGCCGTGCACGGGGTCGGGCGCTTCTCAGCCGTCAGCGGAGGGACGCGCGTCGAGATGCGCTTCCTGGTACCCCCGATCACGAAGGCGCTCATCGTCGTGTTCTTCGCGCTCTACGCCGTGGCGGCGGGCGGATTTGTCCTGGGGGCGCGCGACGCGACCGTGGCGCTCGCGAACGTTATCTTCGGCGTAGGCGGCGCGGTCATCCTGGCGATCCTGTTCACGTCGGCGGCACGGCGGCAGCGCGCCGACCTGGGGGCGTTCCTGGAGCGCCTCTTCGGCGACGTCCCGCGCGTTTAGCTCGTTCTAGTCCCCGTAGACCAGTCGCGGCAGCCAGAGCGCCAGCTCCGGGAACGCGTACAGGCCGACCAGCGCGATGAGCTGCACGCCGATGAACGGATACATGCCCTTGAAGATCGTGTTCAGCGAGACACTCTTCGGTGCGACGTTCTTGAGGTAGTAGGCGGACATCGCGACCGGCGGTGACAGGAAAGCCGTCTGCATGTTGACCGCCGACAGAACGCCGAACCACACGAGATTGATCTCGTAAAGCAAGATCACCGGAAGGAACAGTGGCAGGAAGATGATCACGATCTCGGTCCATTCCAGCGGCCAACCGAGCAGGAAGATGATGGCCTGCACCAGGATGACGAACACAAGATCGCTGAGACCAAGTGAGAGAAGGAAGTCGCCCAGGAGCCCCGCCGAGCCGAGCCTCGCGAAGACCGCCGCGAAGATCGACGATCCCACCAGGAGCCAACCGACCATCGATGCCGCGCGCACCGTGAGGAACACGGATTCCTTGACCATCTGGAAGTTGAGACGGCGGTGTGCGGCCGCGAGGATGAAGCCGCCAAGCGCGCCCAGCGCCGCGCCCTCCGACGGAGTCGCGAACCCGAAGAAGATCGCGCCGAGGACAAAGAGGATCAGCGTCAGGATCGGAACGAGGCCGCGGCCGACCATCCCGATCAACTGGAGACGCGGGATGTACGGCGCGTCCAACTTCGCGGGTGCGATCGTCGGGTCCCGTAGCGCCCGGACCATGATGTAGACGAGGTACATGAACGCGAGCAGCAGGCCGGGTATGAAGGCGGCCGCATAGAGGCGTGGGACCGAGACGCCGGCGACGAAGCCGTACAGGATGAGGAGAACGCTCGGCGGGATGAGGATCCCTAGCGTGCCGGCCGCGACGATCACGCCGGTCGCGAACGAAGTGTTGTAACGCCGCTGCATCATCGCGGGCAGCGCGAGAAGTCCTAGCAGCGTGACCGATGCGCCGACGATCCCCGTCGCGGTGGCGAACAGCGTTCCCGTGATCAGAGTCGCGACCGCGATGGAGCCCGGGAGCTTGCCCATGACGAGCTCCACGCTATGGAAGAGACCCTCCAGGACCCCTGCCCGCTCTACGACGT
>DATEZK010000097.1:0-4217 GCA_035255665.1 Candidatus Limnocylindria bacterium | reverse complement strand
CCTTGTTATCCCCGATGCGTGGTTATCCCCCGATGCGTGGCAACAGCGGCGCGATGAGCCCCTCCGGTAGTGGTACGTGCAGCGTGTTCGAGAAGACGACGACCGTGACCACACCGGCCACCGCGCCGACCAACGCGATGGGCCAGGGCAGCTCGGCCTCTCGCCACAGATAGAGCGCTGTGAAGACCGCGGTCGTCGCGGCGAAGCCCGCGAGGAAGACGCCTGCGAAGTATCCGAGGAACAGCAGGGCGGCCCGACGAGTCGTCGCGCCTTCCGGTGAGATCGGCCGCGGCGGTTGCCGCAGCTCGCGCACGACGACCGCGGTCGCGACGACGAGACCCGGCAGCGCCGTCGCGAGCGGAAAGAGCTGCGCGCGCGCCGAGAGCCGCGAGATCTCGAACAGCGCGTAGGCGAAGATCGCCGCCATCGCGATCGCTGCGAGCAGCGCGCCGTCGATGCGAGGTCCGGAGCGGCTCATGCGCCGGACCTCAGGTCGCGGCGACGGATCGAATAGATCACTGCGAGCACCGCGAGTGCGAGCAGTACGAGCACGAGCGGGCGGCCGAGCCAGCTCCAGCCGTAGAGCTGGTTGGAGAGGAAAAGGTTGCGCTCGCTGAGATCGCCGAGCACGAAGGCGAGGAGCATCGGCGCGCGTGGCCACTCCCAGCGAACGGCGGCCCAGCCGACCAGGCCGAACGCCAGCATGACCGCGATGTCGAGCGGGTTGTTGTGCACCGTGTACGCACCGATCGTGATGAGTACCAGGAGAAACGGCGCGAGGATCGCCCCGCGCACGAAGGTGAGGCGCGCGAGCTGCCGGAGCAGCAGGAACGAGCCCGCGACGGCCAGGATGTTGGCCACGACGATGATCCAGACCATCGCGAACGTGACGTCCAGGTTCGTCGTGAGCATCGCCGGTCCGGGGACCAGACCAACGATGAGGAACGCCCCCAGCAGGATCGCCATCGAGGTGCTGCCGGGGACGCCGAACGCGACGGTCGGGATGATGCTGCCGCCTTCCTTGCTGTTGTTCACCGAGCCGGCGGCGAGGACGCCCTCGATCGAGCCTTTCCCGAACTCTTCGGGATGCTTCGACGACTGCTGCGCGTGCGCGTAAGCGATGAACTGCGCGGTCGCGCCGCCCATGCCGGGGATGAAGCCGATGAACACGCCGATGAGGCTGCAGCGCAGCGTGAGCCACCAGTACCTGATCGTGTCCCGTACCCCATCCAGGATTCCGCCGAGCTTCGCGGTCGGGTCGATCTGACGCGCGATCGCACCGCGCGTGCTCATGAGCTGCAGCGTCTCGGGGACGGCGAACATGCCGAGCACGACGAGCACGACGTTGATGCCATCCCAGAGGTAGAGCTGGCCGAACGCGAACCGGGGTAGCCCGGCGTACGGGTCGAGGCCCACCTGCGCGAGGAGGAAGCCGAGTAGGGCCATCGCGAAGCCCTTGAGGAGATTGCCACCCGAGAGCGCGACGACGAACGACAGGCCGACCACGCCCAGCATGAGGAACTCGGGTGGTTGGAACTGCAGGATGACCGGTCGGATGATCGGCACGGACAGCGCGAGCGCGAACGCCCCGACGAGCGCGCCGAAGAGCGAGCTCGAGAGCACAGCGCCGAGCGCACGACCCGCCTCGCCGCGCTTCGCCATGGGATGGCCGTCGAGGATCGTCGCCACCGTCGTCGCCTCGCCGGGGATCCCAAAGAGGACCGAAGTGATGTCGCCGGTCGTCGCGACCACGGCGTGCATCCCGAGGAGGAACGCGAACGCCGGGATGGGGTCCATGTCGTAGACGAATGGCAGCAGGAGCGCGAGCGTTACGGCTCCGCCGAGGCCGGGGAGGATCCCGACGACGAAGCCGATCGCGACACCGAGCGCGAGCAGCCCGAACGTCGCCGGCTGCAGCACCGTGATGAGGCTGCCGATGAAGATGTCCATCGCGCGCCCGAAAGGTAATACCATTCGTCCACCGGGGTTGCCCAGCCATTGGTCATACCATTCGGCCCGGTGTTCACCCCGATCCGGCAGTCGCGCGCCTCGGGCGAGATCGTCTCCCAGATCGAGCGCGCCATCTTCGCCGCCGAGCTGTCGGCGGGCGACCGGCTGCAGTCGGAACGCGAGCTCGCCGAGCAGTTCGGCGTGTCGCGCATCACCGTCCGCGACGCCCTACGGGTGCTGGAGGCGCGCGGCCTCGTCCGCGTCAAGGTCGGGGCGATGGGCGGAGCGTTCGTGGCTGACGCGAACACCGACCGCGTCGCTGAGTCCATCTCGACGCTCATCAAGCTCAAGCGCATGACGCTCTCGGAGCTGGCCGAGGCCCGCAAGGTCGTCGAAGCCGCGACCGCTGAGCTCGCGGCGCAGCGCGCCGACGCGGCGGCGGTCAGCCGGCTGCAGCAGCACGTCGAACGCGCTCGCCCGCTGCTGCGCGAGCCGATCACGCACGCGGACGCGAGCATGGACTTCCACGTCGAGCTCGCGCGGGCCGCCGGCAACGAGGTCCTGTACGCGACGGTCGAGGCCTACCGCGAGCTGCTCGTCCCGAGCATCCGCGACGTGCGCGACGAGAAGTCGGGGCGCGCCACGCAGCGAGCGCATGAGGAGCTGGTGGAGGCGGTGCGCCGGAAGGACAGCGAGGGCGCGCGCGAGATCATGCTGGTCCATCTGTCGGACTTCGAGAAGCGTCTCCGTCGGCGCCTCGCCGAGCGCGCTGAGCCGCTGAAGTCAGCAGCGCTACCCGCGCCGCGGTTGGTGCGTTCTCAGCGCCGCCAGGCGTGAGCGCTCCGCGCCGCATCGTCGTCGCGCTCTCGGGCGCGTCGGGCGCGATCTACGGGATCCGCGCCCTCGAGGTCATCCGACAGGACCGCTCGGTCGAGCTGCACGCCATCGTCTCGTCAGGAGCGAAAGCGACGATCGCCTATGAGACCGATCGCAGCTACGACGACGTCGTCGGCCTCGCCGACGTCGTGCACGACGAGAAGAACCTGGCGGCATCGCTCGCGAGCGGAACGTTCCTCACTGCGGGCATGCTCGTCGCTCCGTGCAGCATGCGGACGATGGCGGCGATCGCGAACGCGCTGGACGACAACCTGATCGTGCGAGCGGCCGACGTCCATCTGAAGGAGCGCCGCAAGCTGGTGCTCATGGTGCGCGAGACACCGCTCAACGCGAACCATCTGCGGCTCATGCACGAGCTCGCGCTCGCGGGCGCCGTGATCCTGCCGCCGGTGCCTGGCTTCTATCAGAAGCCGACGACGCTCATGGACCTCGTCGACCACAGCGTCGGAAAAGCGCTCGACCAGCTCGCCATCGAGCACACCCTCTTCAAGAGATGGACCGGGCTGCCGGAGCGATCGTGATGGGATCGCAGCTCTGACCGACGACGCGCGCGCGGCGCAGACCGCTCGGGACGAGTTCGAGACATGGCTGCGCGGACCTTCCTCGTACCTCGCTGCCGTGGAGCGGCACGAGCTGCCGGTGGGGGAGACGCTCCGCCTGCACGGTCATGTCATCGAGGCGCTGAGCGACGGCTTCCGTGTCGACGGTGCGGACAGCGCGCCGCGAACGATCGATGCCGGGCGGTTCCGCCTTCGTCTCTCGCACCAGAACATGCCGGCGGTCGTCGTTCTCGACCGCGATGCGCGCCGGGACGAAGTCGCGCCGGAATGGTTTCCGTATGACCCGGCGTTCCGCTTCGTCCTACCGCTCGACCGCGACGCCGGGGACATCAGCCTCGGCTCGACGCGTGAGCGCGAGCGCGGAGCGACGCGCGCGGGGTGGTTCCGCTTCGACGTCGATGGAGTTGCCAGTCGTGTGATGGCGCTGCGCCTCGACGAGCCCGGTGTCGCGGCCGACGCGCTCGAGGTCTATTTCACCGACGCAACGAGTGAGAGAGAGTCGTACCGGATGCGCTACCTCGGCGTCGCCGCGGCGGCGGACGGACGCTACGTGCTCGACTTCAACCGCGCGTACAACCCGGCCTGCGCGTACTCACCGCACTACAACTGCCCGATCCCGCCGCCGGAGAATCACCTCGCCGTCGCGATCCGCGCTGGCGAAAAGCTGCCGCGCCGGGGAGGCTCCTAGCTTCGAGCCGCGACGCGGTCGGTCGCGCGCACGGCCTGCTTGCCGAAGCCGTCCTTGACCGCGATCTTGCCGTCGTCGTAGATCGCCTCGCCGCGAAGGAAGGTGTAGCGCGCGACGCCGCG
>DATEZK010000096.1:0-2072 GCA_035255665.1 Candidatus Limnocylindria bacterium | reverse complement strand
GTGCCCGCGGGAGAGCCGAGCGGCGTCAATGCTGAGAATCCCGAGGACGATGCTCGCGAGGTCATGCTCGAGAGCCCAGTCGTTCGGTTGCGCGGACCTTGGCGCCTCGAACTGGAGCTGTAGCGGAACTCGAGATGCTGAGCGGGTGGCGGGAATCGAACCCGCACCTCAACCTTGGAAGGGTCGCACGCTGCCACTACGCCACACCCGCGCTCGCGAAACGGACCTCGGCGACGACATTCTATTCTGCGCGGTGTGTTGAAAGATAGCGACGTCCGACGCGCGTTCCCCGCGATCAAGGACATCGGCGACGCACGACTGCGAGAGCTATCAACCGAAGTGTGGCGCTACGTTTCCGAGCGCAATCCCGCGTGGACGGATATCGCGCGGATCCCACTCCATCCTGCCATGCCGATGGCGACGCACGGCAACCTCATCAAGCACGTTGACGCGATGGTTCGCATATCTGAAGCGCTCGTTCCGATCTACCGCGGGCTCTGGCAGCAGGATCTCGACCTCGACACGTACCGCGCGGCGTCGTACATCCACGACGCGGCCAAGGTCATCGAGTTCAGCGAAAAGGATGGTGGCGTTGTCGGAATCCCCGGATACAACCACGCGGTCGAGGCCGGCCGCATCGTGCGCGAGCTCGGCGGGCCAGAGCCGCTCGCTCACATGGTCGAGGCGCATTCGTTCGCGGGCGCGCTGGTCGTCCCGCGTACACGTGACGCGCAGCTTTTCTTGCTGATCGACCCGATGTGCCTCAACGTCTTCCCGGAGCAGGGGACCGGTGTCGTGGAACGGCACCTCAAGTCGAACAACTGGGAGGATCCGCGCACGCTCGAGCGCTACCGCTCGCCCGGTTAGACGACCCGCCACCGCGCAGGCGATCCGTCAGTCTCGCGTACGCGTCCCTTCCGTTCGAGATGACGCAGGTGGGCGAGCGTCTCCGCGAGCGCGAATCGCTCCTCGTGCGCGGAACGAAGAACCGGAAACAGCTTCCGCGCGATCGTGTAGGCGTCGCGCTCCGCGGTGCCGACGGCGGTTAGGGTCGCATCGAGCCTCATGGCGTGATGCGCCAGCAACTCGTCGACGCGGCCAGCGAGGTCATCGAATGGATCGCCGTGCGCGGGCAACACGCGCTTCACGGGTAATTCGCGCAGTCCGGCCAGAGCGCCGAGGAAGTCGCCGAGCGGATCGTCACGCGACGACGGATAGAGCCCGATGTTCGAGGTGATGCGCGGCAGCACGTGGTCGCCCGCGAACAGAACGCCGTCGCGCTCGTCGATGAGAACGGCGTGATAGTCAGTGTGGCCCGGCGTCCAGCGGAGCTGCGTCGCGCGACCGCCGAGGTCGACGCTCTCGCCGTCGTCCACGCCATCGACGTGTTCGAGATCGTCGACGCGTTCGCCCATCGCGATCCACGCCTGTCTCATGCCTTCGTCGACGTCGTGCGGCATGCCGTGGCGCGCGAACCACTCGTACGTCGCGTCGATCGCCTCATGCCCCTTCGACCAGACTCGCCTGGCGGCGGCGATCTCCGGCGTGTGCATCAGCACTGCCGCCCCCGCGCGTTCGAGCGTTCCCGCCATGCCCATGTGATCGGGATGAAGGTGCGTGACGAAAACTCGCTGCACGTCTTCCATGCCGATCCCCGCGTCGGCCAGTCCGGCACGCAGCGTCCGTTCGGCCTCGGCGGTGTGCAGACCGGCGTCGACGAGGCTCCAGCTATGCGCGCCCTCGACCAGAAAGGCGTTGACGATCGCGAGACCGCGGATCGGGAGGGGGATGGGAATGCGCCGGACGCCGGGCGCAACGAGATCGCTCAGCGGGCGATGGGACCGCGGAGGGTCACGCTCGGTACAATGGAAGTCTCCGGCCCGTTCGTCTAGCGGCCCAGGACACTGCCCTCTCAAGGCAGAGACCACCGGTTCGAATCCGGTACGGGCTACAGCCGCACTAGAGCTCCTTGATCCGCGGCAGCAGCTCCAGAGCGCGCTCGAACGCTCCGGGTGCCTGCGCACCGAGCCACACGCCGTCGAAGCCGAGCCCGCGGACCTCCCGCAGGCGTC
>DATEZK010000095.1:0-5895 GCA_035255665.1 Candidatus Limnocylindria bacterium | reverse complement strand
GTCGTGCGGCGCGCCGCGGGCGAGCCCGATCTCCTGTACATCGACCTCCATCTCGTCCATGAGGTGACGTCGCCGCAGGCGTTCGAAGGGCTGCGGATCGCGAAGCGGACGGTGCGGCGGCCAGACCTGACGCTCGCGACGATGGATCACAACGTACCGACGACCAGCGCGACACCGGCGGATGAGATCTCGCAGAAGCAGATGGAGGCGATGGCGCGCAACGCGCGCGAGTTCGGCGTCCGTCTCTACCCGATGGGCGCGCCCGAGCAGGGGATCGTCCACGTCATCTCACCGCAGCTCGGGCTCACCGAGCCGGGCATGACGATCGTGTGCGGCGACAGCCACACGTCGACGCACGGCGCGTTCGGCGCGATCGCGTTCGGCATCGGGACCAGCGACGTCGAGCACGTCCTCGCGACACAGACGCTGTGGGCCGATCGTCCCGGCACGATGGCGGTCACGGTGGAGGGCGCACTGCCGCGAGGCGTCTGGGCGAAGGACGTGATCCTCGGGATCATCTCGCGTATCGGCGTGCACGGCGGCGTGGGCTCGGTGATCGAGTACCGCGGCTCCGCGATCCGCGCGCTCACGATGGAAGGGCGCATGACCGTCTGCAACATGTCGATCGAAGCCGGGGCGCGCGCCGGGATGATCGCACCGGACGACACGACGTTCGCGTATGTCGAGAAGCGTCAGCACGCGCCGAAGGGTGCGGAGTGGCAGCGCGCGCTCGACGAATGGCGCGCTCTGCCGTCCGACGACGGGGCCGGATTCGATCGGGAGGTGCGTATCGACGCGTCGGAGCTGCGCCCGTATGTGTCGTGGGGGACGAACCCGTCGCAGACCGTGACGATCGACGGCCGCGTGCCGGATCCCGACTCGCTGGCGCCGGCGCAGCGCGAAGCCGCGGGCCGCGCGCTGCGCTACATGGACCTCCGCGCCGGCACGCCGATCCGCGACATCACCGTCGATACGGTGTTCCTCGGCTCGTGCACGAACGCGCGGATCGAGGACCTGCGTGTCGCAAGTGACGTCGTTCGCGGGCGCAAGGTGAGCTCCGGCGTTCGCGCGCTCGTGGTGCCGGGCTCGATGCTGGTGAAGGCGCAAGCCGAGCGCGAGGGCCTCGACCGCATCTTCCGCGACGCGGGCTTCGAGTGGCGCGATGCCGGGTGTTCGATGTGTCTCGGCATGAACCCCGACATCCTCGGACCCGGGGAGCGCTGCGCCTCGACGTCGAACCGGAACTTCGAGGGTCGACAGGGTCCCGGCGGGCGCACGCACCTCGTATCGCCCGCGGTCGCCGCGGCCACGGCCATCGCCGGACACTTCGCGCTCCCGGAGGACCTGTCGTGAACGCGGTGCGTCGTGTGACGGGCCGCGCGGTGCCGCTCGATCGGGCGAACGTCGACACCGACCAGATCATCCCTGCGCACTGGCTGAAGCGCGTCGAGCGCACCGGTTACGGGGCGGGTCTTTTCGAGGCGTGGCGACGGGACCCTTCGTTCGTGATGAACGATCCGCGTTATGCCGGTGCCGCCGTCCTCATCGCCGGTGCGAACTTCGGCAGCGGCTCCTCGCGCGAGCACGCGGTCTGGGCGCTCGTCGAAGCGGGATTCCGCGCGGTGATCGCGCCGCGTCTGGCCGACATCTTCCGCGCGAACTGCCTGAAGAGCGGTCTCGTTCCGGTCGAGATCGATGCCGATGCGGTCGCGAAGCTGCTGCGTCTCGTGGAGAGCGATCCGCGCACCGAAATCACGGTCGACGTCGAACGCCGCACCGTCGAAGCGCCGGGTGTTCGCACGAGCTTCTCGCTCGACGACCATGCGCGCACCAGATTGCTCGAGGGCCTCGACGACATCGCGGTCACGCTCGCGCACGCGGACGAGATCACGCAGTACGAGTCGTCGCGAGCGACCTGGTTACCGAGCCTCCGCGACTGAAGACCGCTGCGCAGCCTAGGATTTCGTCCTCACAAGTAGGAGGTGTTCCCATGGCAGCAACACGACAGGCTCGCGCGAAGTGGAATGGCGATCTCGCGACGGGCACCGGTGAGGTCACCGCTGTAACGACCGGCAAATTCAGCTCGCTCCCCGTGTCGTGGGGATCACGGACGGAGTCGCCGCAGGGAAGGACCAGCCCGGAGGAGCTCCTCGCCGCGTCCCACGCGAGCTGCTTCGCGATGGCGCTCTCCGCGGGTCTCGCGAAGGCCGGCACGCCACCGGAGACGCTCGAGGTGACCTCGACCGTCACGTTCGACAAGGTCGGCGCCGACTGGACCGTGGTGTCGAGCGCGCTCGAGGTGACCGGCGTTGTGCCCGGCATCGACGCGGCCGCCTTCGCGAAGGCTGCCGAGGGCGCGAAGGACGGCTGTCCGATCTCGCGGGCGCTCAAGAACAACGTGAAGCTGTCGGTCAAGTCCACGCTCGCGCCTTAGCGCGAGCGCGTGCCGCGCGCGACCGCGCTCCTACCTGACCTCTCGCCGCTCCGCCGACATCGCTCGTTCCGCCTCCTCTGGTTCGGGCAGCTCGTGTCGGCCGCCGGCACGCAGATCCGTTTGGTCGCGCTGCCCTACCAGGTCTATGTCCTCACCGGTTCCGTGTTCCACGTCGGTCTTCTTGGTCTGTTCCAGGCCATCCCGCTCATCAGCCTGCCACTGCTCGGTGGGGTGCTTGCCGACCGCATGGATCGGCGCCGCCTGCTCATCGCGACGCAGAGCGGTCTGGCGGCGACCTCGCTCGCACTCGCGATCGTCACGCAGGTCGGCCTCACCGAGCTCTGGATCCTCTACGGCCTCACCGCTGTCGCGGCATCGTTCTCCGCGATCGATCAGCCCGCGCGCGGATCGCTCGTGCCGACACTGGTCGATCGTTCCGAGCTGCCGGCCGCGATCGCGCTCAACCAGATGCTTCACTCGACCGCAGCGATCATCGGGCCCGCGGTCGGTGGCGTGGTCATCGCGTCGTACGGTGTCGGAGCGGCGTACTGGCTCGATGTGGTGAGCTTCGCCGCGGCGATCGGCGCCGCGGTGGCGATCACCGCGCCGCGTCAGGTCTTCGCGGTGCCAAAGTCGATCTTCGGGTCGCTGATGGAAGGTGTGACGTACGTCGTTCGTCAGCGCCTGCTCTTCTCGACGATGGTCCTCGACCTCGCCGCGATGTTCTTCGGCTCCGTCCGCGCGCTCATGCCCTTCTACGCCGAACAGGTATTCCGCGTCGGTGCGCAGGGGCTTGGCCTGCTCTACGCCGCGCCCGGCGTGGGCGCGCTCCTCGCCGCCATCACGTCGGGCTGGGTGTCGGGTGTGCGCCGGCAAGGTCTGGCGGTGCTGCTCGCCGTCTGCGCGTGGGGGATCGCCATCGCTGCGTTCGGCCTCATGACCGAGGGGATGTTCCTTCTCGCGCTCGTGCTCGTCGCTCTCGCCGAAGCGGCAGATGTTCTGAGTGCGATCTTCCGCCACACGATCCTTCAGAGCGTCGTGCGTGAGGAGCTGCGCGGGCGGCTCACCGCGATGAACGGACTCTTCGTCATCGGTGGCCCGAACCTCGGTCAGGTGCGCGCTGGTGCGGTCGCGGCGCTGGTGTCGCCGCAGTTCGCCGTGATCACCGGCGGCCTCGCCTGCGTGCTGTCCGCGGTCGGGGTCGCGATCTGGGCGCCAGAGCTTCCGCGTTATGAGCGATCGACGGCGGTCAAAGACAACGATGTGATGGACGCGCGCGGATCGGACGCCGCTACTTGACGGTCACCACCCAGAACACGCCGTAGTCCTCCATCCACTGCGCGCCCTCGATGAGCGGTCGCAGATAGAGGCGATAGACGCCAGGCGTCGGTGGCGCCTGGATCGTGAACTGGAACCACGCGACCTGACCCGGCCCGACGTACTGGGACGGCTGCACCGCGATGCGGTTGTAGTGCGGCCACCCCGTCGCAGGCGAGCCGAGCATGCCATTGCCGCCGAGCGGTGTCGGCTTGTCCTGTCCCGGCTCCGGTGACCATGTCCCGAGATACGCGACCTCGCCCATGACGCCGGATACCCAGCCGAACGATCCGCTGTTGGCGTACGCGACGACCGCGGTCGATGTCTGGCCGGGGCAGAGCGTCGGATACCCACTCTGTCCGTACCACGACGCGTGGAATCCGCGCACGCCGGACGGAATGCTCGCCGGCGGAGCGATGCCCGGCCCGACGCTGCTCGTGCAGCCGACGGGCGGCGGGGGTGGCGTCGGCGTCGGCGCGGGTGTCGCGGCGGGGGGTGGGGTTGGTGTCGGCCCCGGAACGGGTGGCGCGCCTTCGCCCAGTGTCGTCAGCCGTCCTGCGACGACATCGACGGTGCCAAGCGTCGCGCCGGAGGCGTCGACGCGGTAACTACCCGGCGGCAGATCGACGAACGCGAACCACCCACGTCCATCGGTCTTCATGGAGCGGACGATCGCGCCACTCGACTCCGAGAACAGGAGCACCTGCGCCTGCGCGAGAACGCTGCCTTCGCTGGTCCTGGCCGTCCCACGGAGATGGCCGGTCGTCGGCTGGATCTTCCAGGTCATCGGCGGGACATTCGCGTTGTCGGCGAAGACGGGTGGCGTGATCGGGTCGTACGAGGACGCCTGCGTGAGTGCGCGCTCGAGCTCGGCACGGCTTTCGGCGCCGCTGCGTTCCCCCTCATTCGTCATGTCGTCCGGCGTGCGGTACGAGTACCCGACCCAGCCCGCGCTGTGGCTGCCGGAACTGGATGGCGCGACCGCCGTGCGCACCTGGCGCACCGTGGCGGCGATGTCGTTCAGATAAGGAGCGGATCCGATCGCCGCGTGGCGCTCGTACTGCTGGTCCTTGGCAAAGTCACTCCACTCCTGATACATGCGCCGCTGATCGCTCGGTGTGGTCTGGTCGCGCTTGTAATTCATCGGGATGTTGAGATCGAGAATGCCTTCGCGCATCCAGCCTTCCCAGTCCTGCAGCATCTCTTTGTAGGCACGCGTGTTGAGCCAGCCGCCCGCCGACTGCGGTCCGTTGCCGTAGGTGATGGTGTCGGCGCTCACGCGCACGCTCGGTCGGATGGCGAAGCTGTCGATGTAGACCTTTCGCACGATGCCCGTGACCTGGTCACGCCGCCACTGCGCCCACTGCGGGTCCGAAGGCTCCGGCCGGTCGGTCCGCCCGGTCGCTTGCTGGAACCGGGCGACCGCGACGGGGTTGTAGCCCCAGGTCGGCATGCCCACCTGGCTGTTGATGTCGGGGTAGCGGATGCGGTCCAGGTTGATGCCATCGACCGCGTAGTTCGCGACGATGCTCGTGGCCGTGTCGACGATCCACTGCGCCGCGTCGGGGTGGCCGGGATCCAGATACCAATCCATCGCCGATTGCGTGACGCCGTCGTTCCTCGACATGACCCAGTTCGCGTAGCCGCTGGCCGACGGACCGTGCTGGTTGAACGCGTGATTGGGCGCGGCCGGCACCGCAGGCTGGCCGCCTGTGCGCCAGAACGCCGTCGCGATGACCCACGCGTGCACCTCGATGCCGTGCGCGTGCGCTTTGTCGATCAGTGTTTGCAGCGGGTCGAACGGGAACGCCGCCACGCCTGGCTGCTCGGTGCGCGGGACCGACGCTCGATTGCAGAAGCAGTCACCGCGTCGCACGGCCTGCACGACGATCGCGTTGAGGCGAGCCGCCTTCGTCGATGCGACGATCGCGTCGATCCGTGACGCGTCGAAGAGGTCGTCGCCAAAGGCGTCGACCCAGTAGGCACGAAACTGACCCCCCGGTGGCGTGGATGTGTCGAACTCAGCGGAGTTCGACTGCTGCGGGAGCCAGGCAAGTGCCAATACGGCGACCAGGACCAGCCCAACCTTCCTCACTACTCCCGTAACGATGAGGCAACGGCGTGTGTCGCGGGCGGGGGAAATT
>DATEZK010000094.1:0-3865 GCA_035255665.1 Candidatus Limnocylindria bacterium | reverse complement strand
CCGACCTCGCGATCATCGACCCTGAGCGCGAGGTCACGGTGGCGCCCGATCTGCTCTTGTCGGCGCAGCCGTATACCCCCTTCGCGGGGAAGCGCCTGCGAGGCTGGGTCACCCACACGGTCCTTCGCGGACGGCTTGTGTATGAGGCGGGCCGCGTGACCGGATCGCCGACGGGCGAGTCCCTTCGTCGGCCGATCGCGGTCGCGGCATAGGCCCAAGTGGGTCACACCGTCGCGGAGAAGATCCTTGCGCGGAAGAGCGGACGCGATTCCGTCGTACCCGGCGAGATCGTCTGGTGCGACGTGGACCTCGCGATGGTCCACGACTCGTCCGGGCCGAGGCGACTGCAGCCGCTGCTGGATCGTCTCGGGGCGGAAATCTGGGACCCGTCAAAGGTGATCATCGCCACCGATCACTTCGTCCCGCCGAACGATCAGACCGAGGTCGAGATCGCGCGCATCACCCGCGCCTTCGCGCACGCGCGCGGCATCGCGAAGTACCACGAGGCGGAGGGGATCTGCCACATCGTGCCACTCGAGCGCGGCTACGTTCATCCGGGGATGCTCTTCGTCGGCGCTGATTCCCACAGCACGACCGCCGGGGTGATGGGCGCCTTCGCGGTGCCCGTCGGTGTCACTGAGATGCTCGGCGTGATGGTCACCGGAGAGATCTGGCTCAAGGTCCCCGAGACGACGCGCATCGAGTGGAACGGCAAGCTCGCGGACGGCTGCATGGCGAAGGACATGGTGCTCAAGGTGCTGCGCGAGATCGGTGACGACGGCGCCACCTACCAGGCTCTCGAGTACGGCGGCGAGGGCGTGTACGGACTGCCCTTCGACGAGCGCATCGTGCTGACCAACATGGCGATCGAGCACGGCGCGAAGACGGGCATCATCCCGCCCGACGAGGTCACGTTCGACCTCATCGGCGGCGCCGGACGCGAAGAGGCGTCATATCCCGATCCGGACGCACGCTACGTGCGCGTCATACGGAACCGCGCCGACGAGCTCGTGCCGCTGGTCGCATATCCGGGCTCGCCGGACAACGCGAGGCCTGCGAGCGACGCGAGTGGCGAGCGGATCGACCAGGCCTATATCGGCGCATGCACCGGCGCGAAGTACACGGACCTCGAAGCCGTCGCGCGCGTCCTGAAAGGTCGGCACGTCGCGGACGGTGTGCGTTTCCTGGTGGCGCCAGCCTCGAAGGACATCATGCGCCGCGCTGCGGAGAGCGGCGTACTCGCGACGATCCTCGGCGCCGGTGCCACCTTGCTTCCCACGGGATGTGGCGCCTGCGCGGGACTTGGGCACGGTGTTCTCGGGCCGGGTGAGCGCTGCATCTCGAGCACGAACCGCAATTACCCGGGTCGAATGGGCCACGTCGACGCGCAGGTATTCCTCGGATCGCCGCTCACGGTCGCGGCAAGCGCGGTCACCGGCGCGGTCACCGACCCGCGCGAGCTGCTGTGATCCTGCGCGGTCGCGCCCTTGTCTACGGCGACAACATCTCCACGGACCAGATCATCCCAGGCAAGTATCTGAAGCTCACCGAGATCGAGGCTGCGGCGCATGTCATGGAGGGCATCGACCCAACGTTCATCTCTCGCGTGCGACCGGGCGACATGATCGTCGCGGGGCGCAACTTCGGTTCGGGCTCGAGCCGCGAGTACGCGCCGAGTGGGCTCCGTCTCGCTGGGATCGCCGCCGTGATCGCGCCGTTCTTCGCGCGCATCTTCTTCCGCAATGCGATCAATCAGGGTCTTTCGGTGTTCGAGTGCGCGGAGGCTGGGCGGATCCGCGAAGGCGACGACCTTGAGGTCGACGTCGTGGCGGGAACGATCCGGGATCTCACGCAGGACATCGCGCTCACCGCGACCAAGCTGCCTCCGCACATCCTCGAGCTGATCGAAGCTGGCGGCATGATCCCATGGCTCGAGCGCAAGCTCGCGGCGAAGGCCGGTCGCTGAGCGGCGCAGCTGCGCAGCTCCGCGCGCTTCTCGCGCGCGACCGGATCGTCGTCGCGCCCGGCGCATACGACGCACTAACCGCACGACTTGTGGAACGCGCCGGATTCGAAGCCGCTTACCTGAGCGGCGCGGGCGTGTCGTACACGCACCTCGCGCTTCCCGACGTCGGACTCGTCACCCTTGATGAGATGCTCCGCCGGGCCGAAGCGATCTGCTCCGCGGTGAGCATCCCCGTCCTCGCAGACGGCGACACCGGATTCGGTAACGCGATTAACGTCCAGCGGACCGTGCGCGCGTACGAGCGCGCGGGGCTCGCCGGGATCCAGCTCGAGGACCAAACGTTCCCCAAGCGCTGCGGCCATCTCGATGGCAAAGAAGTCATCGAAGCGGACGAGATGGTGGGCAAGGTGCGCGCAGCCGTCGACGCACGGGGCGACGCGGACTTCGTCATCGTCGCGCGGACCGATGCGATCGCGACGCACGGCATGGAGGAGGCGCTGCGCCGCCTTCGTTCGTACGCGGAAGCGGGCGCCGACGTGCTCTTCGCTGACGGGCCCCCGACCCTCGAACATCTGGCGACCATCCCCTCGGCGCTGCCACGGCCGGCGATGGCCAACATGGTCGAGGGGGGCAAGACGCCGTTGGTCCCCGCCGCGGAGCTCGAGCGCCTTGGCTATCGTCTCGTGATTTTTCCGAACAGCCTCGTCCGGCTCCTCGCACGCACGGGCGCGACGCTATTGGCCTCGCTTCGCGCGACCGGCACCACCGCGGGCGCTCGGAACGACATGCTCTCCTTTGATGAGCTCAACGACCTCGTCGGGACGCCCGCGATCCTTCAGGCCGGCAGCCGCTATTCGGGCTGACGCGAACCAACCGTCTGCAGGGATCAGCGCATTCCGAACATCCGAAGAAGCTCCCCCGGCGGCAGCGGTAGGTGCAGCAGACGGTCGAACACACCGAAGACCAGCGCCCAGCAGACCGCCGCGATACCAGCGCTCATCGCCCAGCTCTCACGCGCGGCGAAACGCAGATAGGCGGCCGCGGAGATCGGGATGGCGACGAGGAAGCCGAGTAGGTAGACCGCGCCGAAAATGCCGAGGATCCAAATGGCGATCTCAGCAGTGCGCCGCGTACGGGCCTCCGGTGTGAGCGTGGCGTCGTCGTCAGGATCCGGTGGCTTTGGCTCGACAGGGATCCCGCGTGCGCGCAGCGAGATGAGGGCGAGCACGACCGCGAGCACGAACGACGGGATCGCGATGGCCAGTGGGAACAGCTTCGCGCCCTCGGGATAGCTGAGCGCGGTGACGGTCGCGTACGCGAACGCTGCCATGAGGACGAGCGCGAACGTCAGATCCCAGGCCCAGCGCGTCGCGCGGCCGTCGTTCATGGGGACGTTCCCGCCCGGCGCCGTCGGAACGACTGAACGTACGGCGAGATCGCGACCGCGACCGACAGCAGGATCATGACGATGACAGCCGGCCGCAGCAGCCACTCGAATTCATAGCGCGCCACCGAGAGGCTCAGGTAGCTCTCGATGACGGCGCCGAGCACCAGCCCGAGGATGAGCGGTGCTCGCGGGAAATCCAGCTCAACGAGGATCAGGCCGAGCACGCCGAAGATGAGCGCGACGAGCACATCGAAGAGCGTGTTGCGCTCGGCATAGGCGCCGAGGAACACGAGGAGGATGAGCGGCGGGACGAGCAGGCTGCCGCGGATCCGCGTGATCGCGACCAGCTGGCGTGCGAGCAGCAGGATGACCGCGATCGCGATGACGTTCGCGAGCATCATCGTCCACGCCATGCCGAAGGTGACTGACAGGTTCACGGTCAGCATCTCCCGGCCCGGGACCAGCCCCTGGATGATGAACGCGCCGAGAAGCACCGCGGTCGAGACGTTGCC
>DATEZK010000093.1:0-3453 GCA_035255665.1 Candidatus Limnocylindria bacterium | reverse complement strand
CGAGACCGGCGCGACCCTTCGCACGAAGGGCCGCCTCTATCTGCTGTTCGAGAACTCGCCGCCCGGCCCGGCGGAGAAGATCGCGCGCGAGATCGCCGAGCTCACGCGCCAGGAGTACTACTACGACCTCAGCGCGGGCATCGAGGTCTCGCTGCGGCGGGCGCTGCGACAGGCGAACCGGCGCGCTGCGCAGCGTCTGCGGGAGAACCGCGGCTCCGTGACGCTGCAGTGCGCGTGCGCCGTCGTGGTGAACAACGAGCTCTACACGTCGAGGGTCGGTGGCGCGCAGGTCTTCCTCGTGCGGCGCGCCCGGCTCTTCCTCCCAGGCGATGAGCCCGGAGAGCTCGCCGACTTCGTCCACAAGACGACCACGCGCGAGGCCGCATCGCTGGGTGTGGACGCGGATGTCCTTCCGAAGGTGTGGCGGCAATCGATCGAGGCCGGCGACACGGTCATCCTCGCGAGCGCGGCGCTCGTCGACGGTCTGGGCGCGGAGACGCTGAAGAACGCCGCGGTCACGCTGCATCCGCGTTCGGCCGCAGCGCACATCCACAACCGCGCGATAGCCGACAACGTCGCAGGCAGCGATGCCGTGATCTTTATCGAGGTCGCGCAGTCGACGGGCGCGGCCGCCCGTCTCGCGCCGGGGCCCCCGCCGATCCTCCGGCCGGAGGACGTCGCCATGGCCGACAACATCCGGTCAGGTCTCGATGGGCTAATGCGCATCCCGCGGAGTCTCGGACGGCTGCTGCGCGGCGCGGCGACGCCGGTAACGTCCGCGGCGGGGAAGAGCGTCGCGGTCGGTCTTGAGCTCATTCCGAAGCGCGGGGCGGCGTTGCCCCGGCATCCCGACACCGCCCGCTCGCGGTCGCGGCGGCAGCGTCGCGCCATGACCACGCTCGCGCTGCTGCTCCTGGTCGCGGCGACTGGTGTCGGCGCACTCGCGTATCGCGACTACGAGTCGACCCGGGCGAGCCGGGACTACGAGCTCGCGATCGTCAATGCCGAGGACTTCATCGCATCGGCGCACCGCCTGGCCGATCGCACGCAGCCGGATTTCGACGCGGCCCGCGAGAGACTGCGCAGCGCTACCGAAAAGCTGGACGAGGCCGAACGCTCGCCCTTCGCCGCTCGGGAGAAGATCGCGACCCTGCGCGCGGACGTCACCGCGCTCACCGACCGCATGGACGGCGTCATCCTCGACCTCGCCCGTTTCGCTCCCGGAGCGAAGCTCGCGCAGGTCGTCGGGAACATCAACGGGCTGTTCATCGCCGACTCGGGGGAGGGCCGGCTCTGGCGCGTGTTCGGCGACCCCATTCAGCAGGAGTCGCTCCTCCAGCGCGGGGTCAAGGGTCCCGCTGGCCTGCCCGTGCTGGTCACCCTGCAGGACTTCGCCGTGTACATCGTCGACGACGCCCGCAAGCTGTGGCGCGCCACGACCCAACTTGACGACGTCACGCCCGGCGACAGCGCCAAGTGGAAGGCGCCTGTGGCGGTCGCGGTGTTCACGGACAACCTGTATGTCCTCGACAGCGAGACGGGCCAGCTGTGGAAGCACGAGTCGAACGACGGCGAGCAGTTCCGGACAGCGATCGCGTATCTCGCAACACCATTCCCGCCGAACACCGCGCGTGCGCTGGCGGTCGACGGCGACGTATGGATCGTGACGGCGACCGGCGAGCTTCAGCGCTTCCGGCGCAACCCGCTCGTCACGACGGCGGCGCGCATCGAGTTCGTCCCACGCTGGGAAGGCACGGCGCCACGCGCGAACGGGGTCCAGGCGATCGATGCGCAGCGGTCGATCTACCTTCTCGATTCGGCCGGAAAGCTCGTCGTGCAGCTCACGCGGGACGGCCGCGAGCTCGCGCGATTCGCGCTCCCGCCGAACCTGCCACCAGCCGCGGGCTTCTACGTCTCCGAATCGCTGCAGGTCGCCTACACACTTCACGGGACGAAGATCGTCGCGACGAGCATCGCTCGTTGATCCCGCTACGGGATGCGAATCCCGTACGCGGCATTCCCATCGTCAACCGACTTCTGCTGGCGGTGAACCTCGCGGCCTGGATCTACGTCGTGTACCTGACGCGCCAGCCCGGCGCGCTCGACGCGTTCTTCGACCGCTACTCGTTCGACTGGCTCGAGTTCACCCGCCGCATCGCGTCCGGCGATCTCGGCGTCGACACTCTCGCGCCTCTGATCACGCACATGTTCCTGCACGGCGGCTGGCTGCACTTGATCGGGAACGTGCTGTATCTCTGGATCTTCGGCGACAACGTCGAGGACCGCTTCGGCAGCGTGCAGTACCTGATCTTCTACCTGCTCTGCGGCATCGTCGCGGCGATCGGGCAGGGACTCATCGCGCCGGGGCCGATGGTCGGCGCGTCGGGGGCGATCGCCGGCGTGCTCGGCGCGTACCTCCTCCTGTCGCCGACCGCGCGCATCTCGACGCTGGTGTTCCTCGGATTCTTCATCACGATCGTCGAGCTACCCGCGCTCATCGTCATCGGGATGTTCATCGTTCTCCAGATCCTCGAGGGCGTCGCGGAGCTACGCGTCGCGGGTCACGCCGCCGCCCAGCAGGTGGCGTATTTCGCGCACATCTGCGGCTTCGTCGCTGGTCTGCTGCTGCTCGTGTTCTTCCGCCGCGGCGACGGGGAACGCCGCGCGCGCTTCGGATGACGCGCAAACAGGCGCGCGCGGCGCCGGTGGCGTTAGCCTAGGGCGATGCTCGTCCCATGCACGGTCGAGTCCGTCCGGGTGCATGTCCTCACGGGTCAGCACGTTGTTCTGCTCCAGGCCAAGGAGACCAACCGTCTTCTCCCGATCTGGATCGGACCGGACCAGGCGCACAGCATCGCGACGCGCCTTGCCGGCGTCGCGAGTGAGCGACCTCTCACCCACGATCTGATGATGGACGTGATCGCCAAGTTCGGCGTCGAGATCACGCGCATCGTCGTGAAGGATCTCGTCGCCGACGACAACGGCGGCGGCGTGTTCCACGGCAGCCTGTTCCTCCAGCTGGGCGAGCGCGAGGTCGAGATCGACTGCCGACCATCCGATGCGATCGCGCTCGCGGTGCGCTGCGATGCGCGCATCCTCGTGTCGGACACCGTGCTCGATCGCTCGGCGATCTCCGCTGAGAACGAGGACGACGAGAACATCGCCGTGTTCAAAGAGTTCATCCAGTCGCTGCCTGACGATCCGCCGGGGCAGAGCTCGAGCTAGACGACCCGCGCTAGCCGACGAGCCGAGACGACTGCGCACTCCTCTCGCTCGCGGCTGGCTACGCCGGCCCGCTGTGAACGGAGCGCGTCTGGACGGGCCGGCTGGGCGCAGATGCTCGCTCAAGGTGTGCGCGGTCGTCTTCGCTCGTTGTCGCCGGTCGTCAGCTAGAGCTTTGTCCCGGCGGATCATCGGGCAGTGACTGGATGAACTCCTTGAATACCGCGATGT
>DATEZK010000092.1:0-8173 GCA_035255665.1 Candidatus Limnocylindria bacterium | reverse complement strand
CCGAGGGCGCGGAAGAGGGCGAAGAGGGTGCCGCGCCGGCTGCCGCTGGCGCCGCGCCGGGCGCCGCTGCTGGAAAGCCGGGTGCTCCCGCCGCGGGCGCGAAGCCGGGCGCTGCCGCTGCGGGCGCGAAGCCCGGAGCCGCACCCGCGAAGCCTGGCGCACCAGCCGGGAAGCCCGGCGCTCCAGCGCCGAAGGGCGAGGGCTCGAAGAAGGGCTAAGCCCGCGCGGCGAGTGCGCCGCGCAAAGAACGGAAGTCGTCTGGGCTCGCGTCAGGGAACGGATTGTCCGCGCGCTCGAGGCTGCGCAGCTCGATCTCATCCGCGCTCGTCCCACTGCGCGCGAGCTCCATCGATCGGCGGAAGCGGAGCGAGTGGCTGCGGAAGCGCTCGACCGCATAGTCCGCAGCCTGTCCGGTCGTGACCAGGAAGGGCCAGTCGCTCGACTGCGCGAGCAGCAGCTCGCGGGCCACCTGACGCGCCGCGCGGGCGCGCAGCGGATCGGTCGGCGGCGCAGCGCGCAGCTCGTGGATCTCGCGGGCCATGCGCGCGAGGTCGTTCCACATCCAGGCATTGCGCTCGTTCGACCAGGTCGAGTGGTCGTTGTTCTTTCCCCATGAGCCCTCGACGAGATCGATGCGCTCGGTCGCCGGATCTTCCCGAAGGTAAGCGCCGACGCTCAGCGGGGCTGGTCCGCCCGCCGCCAGCTCGCGCAGAACGTGGCCGAGCCAGTCCACGCCCTCGAACCACCAGTGTCCGAAGAGCTCGCTGTCGAACGTGACCGTGAGCAGCGCGTTCGTGCCGCGCTCCTCTCTATGGCGCGCGAGCGTCTCGCGCACCAGACCGACGAAGTGCACGGCGTGTCCGCGCACGCGCTCGGACGCGGTGCCCGGCGAGTACGGCTCCTTCGCGCCGAGACCCGTCTTCGTATCGGTGACGCGCCAGTAGCGCAGCCCGCTGCGGTCGTCCTTGCGATGGAATTCGCGATACGCGGGCTCGCCGGGGTACCCCATCATCGCGGACCACACCTGCCCCGAGACCTTGTCGTGCCGCGCGATGGCGACGACCTGCGACTCGCGCACGAGATACGGGCGCAGCGTGTCGGCGTCGGCGGAGGAGATCAGCGGTGCGTCGAGCCCGCTGCCGCTCCGATCACGCTCGAATGCGTGTCCTTCCGCGACAAGCCGCTTTCCGCCAAGGAGCGCGGCGTCGGTGAAGAAGTGCGTGAGCCCATGTTGCTCGAGGATGTCCTCGAGGCCCGGGGCGTACGCGCACTCGGGCAGCCAGATCCCGCGCGGCTCGACACCGAGCAGGCGTCGCGTCGTCCGCGTGCCAACGGCGAGCTGCGCGTGGACCGATGCGCGGTCGAGGAGCGGCAGGTATCCATGCGTCGCGCCCGAGGTGAGGATCTCGGCGTGGCCTGTCTGCGCCAGAGAGGCGAACGCGCCGACGAGATCGCGGCCGAACCGTCGCGTGTACGCCTCCCGATGCGCGCGATAGAGCGAGGCGTAGAACCGCGCGAGCGCTCCGCGCTCGGCGTTGCCGTCACCGTCGAAGCGACGAACGTCAGTGTCGGCGCGATGGATCTGATCGTCGCAGTACTCGATGAAGCGCGTATCGATGTCGTGGTCCGCGAGCTGCTCGATGAGCGTCGGCGTGAGCCCGAGCGTGATCTGGTACGGGACGCCGGCGTCACGCAGGTCGTGCAGCAGGCCGAGCAGCGGCAGGTAGGTGCCGAGGATGGCCTCGTGCACCCACTCCTCGCCGTGCGGCCAGCGACCAGCGCCGCGCGCGTACGGCAGATGCGAGTGGAGGACGAGGGCGAAGGCCTCGGTCATACCCAGCGCACGACCTTCGACTCGGTCTCGACCACGCCGTCAAGCTCCGCGATGCGATCGATCACCGTGTCCATCGCGGCTATGTCGTCGCCCTCGACCAGCGCGATGACATCGGGCACACCGAACAGCGCATCCGCTCGGACGACGCCGGGGATGCTTCGCAGCTCCCCCACAACGCGCTTCGGCCCCGGATTCACGGTGTCGACGAAGACGTACGCCTGGACCTTTTTCGACATGGGCCCATTGTGGGCGTTCGAGGACGACCGCCTTGGGGCGCGTAGACCGGCTGGAGGCGCGGAGACTACGCCGCTGAGCTTGCCTCGCGCGGCACCGTGGCCTGCGCCGATACGTTCTGCGGCTCGGGCGCGACCTCGGCCGTTGCCGTGCGTTTGAAGACGTAGCCGACGGCTGGGATCGACGAAATGGTCCCGGGCGGTGCGCCGCCGACCTCGAGCTTGCGCCGCAGGTGGCTCATGTGCGATCGCAGCGCGTTCGCATCCGCGCCGTCGCTGCCCCAAACGTACGTGTAGAGCCGGCTGGCGGGAACGACGTGCCCCGCGTTTGTGACGAGGAGATAAAGGATCCGGAACTCCGTCGGCGTGAGCCGGACGGATTCCTTCCGCCACGTGACCTCGTACGAGACCGGATCGAGCGTCAGGCCGTCGAGCTGGACCGTCGGCTCGGACGCGTCGGCCTTCGCGATCTGCGCTCGACGCAGGATCGCGCGCACACGAGCGACGAGCTCGCGGTACTCGAATGGCTTCGGCACGAAGTCATCGCTGCCGAGATTGAAGACACGCAGGATGTCGTGCGCGTCCTTCCGCCCGGTGATGACCAGGACCGGCGTCTGGTCCTCATCGCGGATGCGCCGAAGAACTTCGAATCCATCGAGGCTTGGCAGGCCGAGATCCATGATGACGAGATCGGGCCGGTCGACCTTCCATCGTCGCAGGGCTTGCGCGCCATCGCTGGCCTCGATCACAACGAAACGTTCACGCCGAAGCACGTAGGCCGTCAGGTCGAGGATGTCCGGATCGTCTTCGACGAGCAGGATCTTGATCACTTGCTCCCCCCACTTTGTGTCATGGCATTCGCCAAGTTATTGCGGTCACATGGATTTCCGTGAACGACGCTGCAATGCGGAGTTAATAACCGACTACCGTCACCTGTGTCTGTAATTGATGGCGAACAATGCCATTACGGCGGCGACGTGCGCGGAACAATCGCGTTACAGCGGCCTGGTGTTACGCGATCGTCATGAACCGGGTCGTAATCGCAGACCGACACCGGGGACGGTGTGGATGAACCGCTGTTGTTCGCCGTCGTCGCCGAGCTTGCGACGGAGCCGGTGCACGGTCACGCGGACGACGTCGCGCGCCGGCGCATCGTTGAAGCCCCAAACGTGCTTAGCGACCGCCGCGGTCGGCACGACCGCACCGCTGTGGCGCATCAGGTACTGAAGGAGGCGGAACTCGGTGCCCGTCAGCCGCGTGGGCACCCCGTCGAGGTAGAGCGTGCGCTCGTCGGGATCGAGGCGGAACGAGCCCACTTCGAGGACCGGCGGGGCCTTGTGGACCCGGTCGCTGCTCGCGCGCCGCGCGTGGGCACGGATGCGGGCCAGAAGCTCGCGGTGCCCGAAGGGCTTCACGACGTAGTCGTCCGCGCCCATGTCGAGAGCGCGGACCTTGTCGTCTTCGCTGGCACGCGCGGTGAGGACGATGATCGGCATCGTCGGACCGCGCCGGCGCAGCTCGGCCAGCAGCTCGAAGCCGTCCCAGGGCCGGTGGCTGTTGAGGTCGATCACCGCGACGAGGGGATTCTCCTTCTCGAAAAGCGCAAGCGCCGCCGCCGGATCGGTCGCGGCGATCGGGACGAAGCCGGCCTGCTCGACGATGAAGGCAAGCAGGTCGACGAGAGCCTGATCGTCGTCGACGAGAAGGATCTCGTACCGCTGCACGCCCCCGCCGTTGTCGCCACCCACCATCGCCATATGCCCGCCCACCGCCCTGTGTGAGCGCGGAGCATACAAGCGACGCGCGCAGAATTGATGAAGATGCTGCGTGTAGCGCGCCTAAACGAACAGGCAGGCGTGCGGTCCTAGTCCTCCGGACACACGATGTGCCAGCGGCTGTACAGAGCGATGCGCGTGCCGAGGAGGTGGAACACCGGACGATCCAGCGCCGGCGCGAGGGCGTTGAGGTACGCATAGGCCGCGGCCGAGTGCGTGTAGTTGCCCCACACGATCGTGCCCAACTCCGAGAGAAGGCTGAACGCGGCGTCCGTCTCCTGACGGATGTCCGACGATTCGCCGGCATCGATGATCACGAGGTCACTCGTGCCGCTGTAGCGCGAGAGATCGACCGTCTCCGCCGATCCGGTGAGACGCGTGATGTTGCCCGCCACTGGTCGTGGATGTGATCGCGCCGCGTCGATCGGCTCCACTTCCGCGGAACCGAGCGCGTAGATCTGGGCCTCCGGCAGGTTGTGCGCGAGCACGGCGCAGGTAGTGCGAGCCGGTCCGAACGCGAAGATCGTGTCGCACTCGAGAAGTGTCGCGAGCGCGCTGATGAGGAGCACGTCGTGCTGGTCGACCGGTCCTTCGACCCGAGCATCGTGGATCCCGCGGATGCGTGAGAGGGGGACGTTCCGCACGTTCGATGCGCCGAAGCGCATGAGCTCGATCCATAGCTGGCGCCAGAGGAGCGCGCGCTGATCGCCACGACCAGCGAGCGCGTTTCGGATCACGCCTGCGATGACGTCGAATGCGACATGGCGTTCGCCGATCGGCGCGCTGCGGCGTTCGCGACCCATTGGCGTCGCGGCGAACGCGAACGTGTTACGCGGCGCCGTCGCGGCCAAGGACCACCGGCACCGTGCGAAGCAGGATGCGCAGATCCGTGCGCAGCGATGCCTGCGCGGCGTAGGCGACGTCGAGCCGGTACATCTCCAGCAGGCTGACCCGACTGCGACCGCTCACTTGCCACAGGCCCGTGATGCCGGGCAGCACGTTGAGGCGCGCGTGGACCCAATCGGCGTACTCGGCCACGGCGTACGGAACGTCGGGACGAGGACCCACGAGGCTCATGTCCCCGCGGAGCACGTTCCACAGCTGTGGCAGCTCATCCAGGCTGGTGCGGCGCAGGAACGCGCCGACGCGCGTCACGCGCCGGTCATCCACCACCTTGTAGACGGAGCAGGTGGTCTCGCCCTTCATCAGGCTCCGAACGAAAGCCGCGTGCGCGCCCTGATCGCAGCCCGCGCGCATCGACCGGAACTTCGCCACACAGAAGGGGCGGCCATGGCGTCCGACGCGCTCGGCGCAGTAGAAGAACGGGAAGCCGCTCTCCCACACGATCGCCAGGGCGATGACGACAAAGAGCGGCAGGAGCAGGACGAGCAGGGTCGCGGCGACGAAGACGTCGAGTACGCGTTTCGCCAGGGCGTACTCGATGGCGGTCGCGCTTCGCCGCGCCATAGGCGACGAGTGCGCGACCGCCACTGACGGCCAACCGGACGCTCGCCTTGCATCCGCTTCGATCGCTGTGGCTGAAATGACCATCGGCTCTGCCGTCACGAGAGCGATACAACGCTGTTCGGATTGAGGACCGATGCCTGCCGCGAATGACGTTCAAGCGCCGCGATGCGATGACCCCAGCAAAAGGCGCAGGCGCTTCATGCCGCCATTAACAGGCGCTCAATCGATCAGGCCGGGGAGGCTGCCTCACCGGTGACCGTCGTGGGTACCGTCGCTTGGTCCGAGGCGCCACGGAAGACGTACCCAACGCCAGGGACCGAGGTGATCTCGCCGAGGGCGGTGCCGCTGCGGTCCAGCTTGCGCCGGATGTGACTGATGTGCGTACGCAGCGCGTTCGCGTCCGCGCCCCCGCTCCCCCAGACGTACGTGTACAGGCGGCCCGTGGACACGACGTGGCCGGCGTTGGCGACGAGCAGGTAGAGGATCCGGAACTCCGTCCGCGTCAAGCGAACGACTTCTTCGCGCCACCTGACTTCGTGATCCTCAGGTGTCAGACGCAAGCCGCCCACCTCGACCGGAGCCTCCGTTTCGTCGTAGGAGCCGCCTTGGACGCGGCGCAGGATCGCGCGGATTCGAGCAGTCAGCTCTCGGAACTCGAAGGGCTTCGCGAGAAAGTCGTCCGTACCGAGGCCGTAGGTGCGCACGATGTCCCGGCCATCGGTCCGTCCAGTGAGCACGAGCACCGGCGTCTTGTCCTGCTCGCGGATCTGTCGGAGGACCTCGAATCCATCCATGCCGGGAAGCCCCAGGTCGAGCAGGACCAGATCGGGCCTGTCAGCGCCCCAGCGCCGGAGCGCCTCCACACCGTCCCGAGCTTCGACCACGACGAAGCGATCGCGACGGAGGACGTAGCTGGTGAGATCGAGGAGATCGGGCTCGTCCTCGACGACGAGGATCTTGATCATCGCGCGGCAGGCACCTCCGCGGCCACTCTCGGGCGTCGATGGAAACGCCCGCGCGTGTCGACCGCCGCCGGTGCCGCGTTGAGGCCGCCGGACGTGCTGACGGGCACGACGACGCGGGTACCCGCTCCCGTCAATCGACTGTCAACGTCATCTCAACTCCAGAGCGGAAGAGTGTCGTGGGTACATGGAGAACGCGGTCGGCCCGTGGCCGATCTTCCGCACGTACGCTCGCGCGATCTTCGTGACGGTCGCGACGTGCGTCGTCCTGCTCGCGACCGTCGAGCTCGCCTTCTTCCGCTCCGGCTTCTTCGCCTCGCACGTCGCGGTATCGGACCCGCAGTGGCCCGCGGCGAAGCTCGCGATCGCGGCGCGCCAGCCGGACACGCGGGTCCTCTATGTGGGCGACTCGACGATGATGACGGGCGTCCTGCCGACGATCGCCTCTACCGCGTGCGAGTGCGGCCCTGGCTTCAACGGCGGATTCTCGGCGGCGGACCCGTGGCTGACCGATGCGATGACGCGGCGTCTGCTCGGCTTCATGCATCCGAGGCTCGTCGTGATCAGTGTTTCTCCGTGGACCGTCGACGGCGGCGCGCGGTTCGAGGACAGCGAGTCCGCGCGCGAGCTCCTGTCACCCGCGGAGCTCGAGGCCCGCGGCGTGCCGTTCCATCTTGAGCAGCGCATCGACCGAGGCCTCGGGTCCCTGTGGTCGGCGTACGGTCAGCGACAGCTGCTCAAGGAATGGGTCAGCGCTCTCGGCCCCGGTCAGGCCTACGACGAAACGCTCCGTGGCTACTACGTCGCGCCGGGCAGCGCGAACAGCTACGCGCGGCTCCTCGCACAGACCGAGCGGCTCTTCGAGGACGTTGGCGAAGCATCGCCTACGGCGCCAGGCGCGACGGTGATCACTGCGCTCGTCGACGACCTGCGAGCTCGCGGCATCACGGTCGCGTTCCTCGTGCCGCCTCTCCACTCCGCTGCATTGGAGCACGCCGGGCCGTATCTCGAGCGGGCCGACGCCGCGATCCGTGAGCTCGCGGGCGAGCGCGACGTCCCGGTCATCGACTGCCGGGCGACGGTGACGGCTGCGGACTTCCGCGACGTCACGCATCTCGTGGAGCCGGGTGCCGAGAGGCATTCCCGCTGCGTCGGCGAACAGATCCGCACGATCGTGGGCGACTGAGCCGTGCTCTTCAACAGCCTCGCGTATCTGATCTTCCTCCCCGTGACCTGGGTCGTCTTCTGGGCGATACCCGCGCGCCGTCGCCTTGAGTGGATGCTCATCGCGAGCTACGTCTTCTACGCGAGCTGGAGCATCCCCTACGCCGCGATGATCTTCGGGCTCGTCGTCGTCAACTACGTCTTCGGCCTGATCCTGGGCCGCGCGACGGATCGGCGTCGAGCCTTTCTGACGCTGTTCATCGCGCTGGACCTCGCCGTCCTCGGCATCTTCAAATACTTCGACTTCTTCGTCGGGTCGTTCGCCGGCGCCGCGAACGCCACGCTTGGCGCACAGCTCGATCCGCCGCTGCTCGACTGGGTCCTGCCACTCGGCATCTCGTTCTTCACGTTCGAATTCATCCACTACCTGGTCGACATCTACCGGGGCGACGTCCCCGTCCACAGCTTCACGAAGTTCCACGTGTTCACGGCGTTCTTCCCGACCCAGATCGCCGGGCCGATCAAGCGCTTCCAGCAGTTCGTCCCCTCGCTCGCGTCGATCGGACGTTTCGACGCGCCGCTCGCGAGGGAGGGCCTGTGGCTCATCGGGCGCGGGCTGTTCAAGAAGGTCCTGCTGGGCGACCGTATCGCTCCGTGGGTCAACGAAGGCGTTCGCGCGGCCAGTGACGGCGCGATCGGCACGACCGACGCGTGGATAACGATGCTCGCGTTCGCGCT
>DATEZK010000091.1:0-5472 GCA_035255665.1 Candidatus Limnocylindria bacterium | reverse complement strand
ACTGCAGCGTGCGCCGCGCGCCGTGTTCCTCGGCGGCCAGCCGGTGCACACTGGCGCGACACCATGACGTCGAAAGACCGGCTCGCGCCCGCCCTCGAGACGGAGGGCGGGCTCGACGAGGCCAGCGCCGCCGAGCCGGGGCGCACCTCGACGCTCGCGGCACTCGAGTTCCGCGACTTCCGGCTCTTCTGGTTCGGGCTCGTCGTCTCGAACATCGGGTCGTGGATGCAGATCTACGGCCTCGGGTGGCTGGTGGTGCAGCTCGCGATCCGCGACGGAGTCCCGCAGCTCGCTCCGTTCTACCTCGGCCTCGTCGGTCTCGCGCGAGCGATCCCCGGTCTCGCCTTCGGTCTCTTCGGCGGCGCGGTCGCCGATCGCGCCGACCGTCGTCGACTTCTCATGGTCACGCAGATCGCGGCCGCGATCGTCGCCGTCGTGCTCGCCGTCCTCACGATCACCGAGCACATCAACATCGTCGAGGTCGTGCTCATCAGCGCGCTGAACTCGATCATCTTCTCGTTCGATGCGCCGACGCGTCAGGCGATGGTCCCGCGTCTTGTGACCGACCGCGAGCTCATGAGCGCCATCGGCCTCAACTCCGCCGCCTTCAACGGCGCGACGCTCATCGGTCCGCTCATCGGTGGCGTCCTGATCATCCCGTTCGGCGTCGGCGGTCTCATGCTCATCAACGCGATCTCGTACCTCGCCGTCGTCGCGGCGCTCGTCGCGATCGCGCCGCAGCCGACCGAGATGCGCCGCCGCCTTTCGATGCTCGCGTCGATCCGCGAAGGTCTCGCGTACATCCGTCGGGACCCGGTGCTCCGTTGGGTCGTGCTGCTCACGATCGTGACCGCGCTGTTCACGCGCCCGTACATCCAGCTGCTTCCGGCGGAGGCGCAGTTCCTCGGCGTCGGCGCGCTCGAGCTCTCGTGGCTCCTCGCCGCGTCCGGGGTGGGGGCGCTCGCAGGCGCGCTCGTGACGGCGTCGCTCGGTGGCTGGAAGCGGCGCGGCGCGCTCCTTGTGGGGAGCGCCGTGTTGCATGGCGTGCTGCTCATGGTGTTCGCGACGCAGCGTTCGCTGATCGGCGCAATGGTGTTCATCGGGCTCACGAGCTTCGCCGTGATGGTGTTCCTCGGGATGGCGAACACGCTCATGCAGACGCGCACGCCTGATCATCTCCGCGGCCGCGCGATGAGCGTGCACACCATGGTCTTCATGGGCTTCATGCCGCTCGGTCAGATGCTCCTTGGATCGCTCGGTACGGTCGCGGGGATCAACAACGCGTTCCTTGCCGGCGGCGTTGTGGTGGTGCTCATCTCCGCTTTTGCTCTTGTACGCGCGCCGGCACTGCGCGGCGCGCTGGCCACGACGCATCCACGAGTGGTCGCGCGCTCCGGCTAGAAATTCGTCGTTTTCAGGCCTGTTTTCAGCCTCTTGACAGGTCTCTGGATGCTCCCTACGTTCTAGAACATACGTTCTAATAGCGTCTGGTGAGGCCAGGCTCCGGACGCAGGTGGGACGGCCAAAAGGGGAGCCACTGTGGGAGCCACTGGACTGGCCGAGGCTATCGCGCGCATCGAGACGAGATACGGCACGCGCGCCGTCGTGCGGGGCGACGTCGCGGAGCGCCAGGACGGCGAGCGCCGCATCGCGTCCGGCACGTCCCTCGACCGTGTGACCGGGGGCGGCATCCGGGCGGGGGAGCCGCTCGCGTTCATCGGGCCGCTGACCGCGGGCAAGCTCGCGCTCGCGCTCCATGTCGTGGCCGCGGCGCAGCGCGAGGGCGGCATGGTCGCGTGGATCGATCCGTCCGCCTCGTTCGATCCGGTCGCCGCGTTGCGCGCGGGGGTGGAGCTCGACCGCGTCGTCGTCGTGCGTGCGCGCGACGTTGCCGAGGTGCTGCTCGCCGGCGCGGCGGCGCTGCGCAGCGAGGGCTTCCGTCTCGCGGTCGTGGATGTCGGGCCATCGTTCGCGTCGCGCTGCGGCGTGGACGATCTTGCCCCGCTGCTGCCGGTGGTACGCGGGTCGCCCGCGGCGCTGCTCGTGGTGGCGGAAGAGCGCGGTCGGCGGACCCTGCTCCCGATGGTGCGTGTCGAGCCGCTCGACTGGCGCGAGCGGTTCGGTCGCACCGTCGGATGGTCGTTCGCGGCGGGCGCGCCGGCGTCGCGCGAGCGCGCGCTGTTCGCCGTCACCGCGCTCGGCGCGGACGCGAGCGACCTCGGCACGCGCGCCGAGCTCGCGGAGCTGGCGAGTTGATCGCCGCGGTCGTCGTGCGCGACGCGACCGAGATCCTGCATGCGCGCGCGCTCATCACGCTGCGCGCGATGCTGCCTCATGTGGGCGTCGTTGCGACCGGAACGTTCGCCTGCGATCTCGCAGGCACCGAGCGCGTCCTCGGTGCGCCTTCGCGGATCGCGCGGCGGATCCTCGAGCGCCTTGTGCGCATCGGCGCGCAGACGTCGGTCGGCGTCGCGGTGACGCCATTCGCGGCACGCGTCGCCGCGGAGCGCACCGCGCCGGGGGAGACGCGCCTCGTGACCGACACGCGCGAGTTCCTCACCCCGCTCCCGCTCGACGTGCTGCCGTTCGACGAGAAGCTGCGTGACGAGCTCGGTCTGCTGGGGCTGCGGACCGTCGGTGACTTCGCCGGCCTGCCGCGCGGCGCGGTGTTCGACCGCTTCGGACGTGGCGCCGCGCGCGCACACGCTCTCGCGCGGGCCGAGGACGAGGAGCGCGTGCACGCCGATCCACCGCCGCGGCGGATCTACGCGCGGCGTCTCTGGGAGGAGCCGCTTGCCTCGAAGGAGCAGCTGGTGTTCGCGCTGCGCACCGCGCTCGACGAGATCTCGGCCGCACTCGCCGCCGACGGCCTCGCCGCACTGCGTCTCGCGGTGAAGCTCGACCGCGAGGACGACGAGCCGCTGCGCCTCGAGCGCTCCGTCCTGCCGCCGACGCTCGAGAGCGCCGCGCTGCTCCGGTCGCTGCGCTGGGCGCTCGAGGAGCGCGCGCACATCGGGCGCGTGATCGGCTGCGCGGTCGAGGTCCGCGAGGCCGAGGCCGCGCGCGGCCGGCAGATCGGGCTCTTCGCGGCGGACGGCGCTCGGTGGGAGGAGGCGATCGCGAGCGCGCGCTACCTGCGCGAGAAGCTCGGCACCGGGCGTGTGTTGCGCGCGCGCGTCGCCGACGCGGATGCGCGTCTGCCCGAGCGCGCCGCGGAGTGGAAGGAGGTCATCACGTGACGCGTCTGTTCGCCGACCCGATCCCTGCACGCCTCGTGTGGGACGAAGGGGAGCTCACGCTGCTGCAGATCGCGGGTCGGCGCTTCACGGTCGTCGAGGTCATGCGCCGCTGGCGCGTGGAGGCGGAGTGGTGGAAGGGCGGTCCCGCGCGCGACTACCTGACGTTACGCACCGCGGACGGGATGGTCTGTGACGTCTACACCGACCGCGGCTCGGGATCGAGCTGGCTTCAGCGCGTTATGGACTAGTGCTAATTGCTCTCGGCGACGTATCCCGGCATGTCCGGCGTCAGAAGAGCGACGAGCTTTGCCGGCGTGCCGGGGAGCACAGACACGCACGTGTAGTCGGTGGGCGCGCCCACCATGCCGGACGGGATCGCGACCCGCAGCGGATCGACGCCGGGCGACGAAAGCACGAACGAAGCGGGCGTGCGCTCAGTCACCTGACCGCAGCGAACCACCGTATCCGTGGCGCTCGCGCTGAGGCCGACGATCGCAACGAGGATCGCCACCGCAAAGAACACTGGAAAAGCTCTCATCACCGTTACATGGAACGCACATAACGTGCCGGGATACGTCGAGCTCCACTGTCATAGTTCGCACTCTTTTCTCGATGGCGCCTCCGATGTGGAGGAGCTCGTCACCGCGGCAGGCGAGCGAGGGATGGATGCCCTCGCGCTCACGGACACGAACGGGCTGTACGGCGCAGTCCGTTTCTGGAACGCCGCGAAGGATGCGGGCATCCGTACCATCTATGGCGCGGAGATGCACACGCTCGACTTCGGGCATCTCGTGCTCATCGCGCGCGATCGCATCGGCTGGCGCAGCCTCTGTCGCACGATCTCCGCGGCGCAGCTTGCCGGCGAGAAGACGAAGCCACGCGCGACGCTCGCGCTCATCGCGGAGAACGCCGAGGGCCTCTTCGCGCTCACCGGCTGCGCGTACGGCGCGGTGCCGCGCGCGATGCGTGGCGGTGACGTCGATGCCGCGCGCGAAGCGCTCTCACGTCTCGCGGGGATCTTCGGCGAACGCTGCTTCGTCGAGCTCTCGGACCACCTCGACCCCGACGACCCCGCGCTGTGCGACGCGCTCGCGCAGCTCGCGGCGGAGCAGGGCCTCGGCACCGTGGTCACGAACAACGTCCATTACGCGCGCCCGGAGGGCCGGCGCCTGCACGATGTCCTGCGCTGCATCGATCTCGGCGTGACGCTCGACGACGCTGGGAATGCGCTCAAGCCGAACGGCGAGTACTGGCTGAAGGACGAGACCATCCTGCGCGAGCGGCTGGGCCGGCACGCCGAGGCGTTCGCGAACACGCGCGCCATCGCCGACGCCTGCACGCTCGACCTCGAGACGATCGGCCCTGGCGGCGGGCGTCAGGTCGGCGCGATGGCCGGGCAGGACCGCCTTCCTGGCTTCCCCGCGCCGCAGGGCCACACCGCGTTCTCCTTTCTTTATGCGCTCTGCCAGGACGGCGCGCGCCAGAAGTACGGGCTCATGACGCCGGGCGTCGCGATGCAGCTCGCGCACGAGCTCTCCGTCATCGACCGCTGCGGCCTCGCGGAGTTCTTCCTCATCAACTGGGACATCGTCCGCTTCTGCAAGGAGCGGCGGATCCCGGCACAGGGCCGCGGGTCCGCGGCCGACTCGATCGTCGCGTACGTCCTGGACATCACCAAGGTCGACCCGATCGAGCACGAGCTCCTGTTCGAGCGGTTCCTCACCGAGGACAGCCGCACGATGCCCGACATCGACCTCGACATCGCGTCGAACGACCGCGAGGAGGTCATCCAGTACGTCTACAAGAAGTACGGCGAGCGCTACGCGGCGATGGTCTGCAACGTCGTGACCTACCAGGCGCGCTCGGCGAGCCGTGAGGTCGCGAAGGCGCTGGGCTTCCGCGACGAGACCGTCGACCGCATGGCGAAGTCGATCGATCAGTACCACGTCGATCCGCGTTTCCGCCCGAGCGCGGCTCAGCACCCCGCGTACAAGCACCCCAACCGCGAGGCCGAACACGGCTGGGAGGACGGGGCGCCGGTCGCGGAACGGCTCGAGGACCTCGCGAGCTTCATGGACGAAAGGGAGCGCACGCGCTTCCCGCTGTTCCGCGAGCTCACTCTCGCGATCGCCAACTTCCCGCGGCACCTCTCGATCCACAACGGCGGCATGCTCATCACCGCACAGCCGCTCGTGGACACGGTGCCGATCGAGCGCGCGACGATGCCGGACCG
>DATEZK010000090.1:0-2185 GCA_035255665.1 Candidatus Limnocylindria bacterium | reverse complement strand
GACAGCGTCGTGCTCATCTTCCTTCGAGGATAGACCGGCGGCTAGGTGTTCTTGAACGCATTCATCGGCTTCATGACCGTGACCTCCACGGGCGACGCCGCTATCTTGAACCGCTCGCCATCGCTTGCGACTCCAACACCTGGGTAGAAGCCGAAGTGCATCGGCACCGCAAGCTTTGGCTTGAGCAGTTTCGCTAGTCCAGCCGCTTCGTCGACCGTCATCACGTAACCACCATCTCCGATGGGAAGGAACGCGACGTCCGCGCGGATCTGCTCGAGCTCGGGGTTGTGGTCGGTGTCGCCGGCGTGGTAGTAGGTCCGGTCACCCAATCGCAGGATGTAGCCGACCCAGTTGTTCGCTTTCGGATGAGCTTCCAGCCGATCGGGCTTGCTGTTGTACGCGGGAACGGTCTCCAGCTTGATGCCCGCGGCATCGATCCGCTCCCCGGGCCGCACCGCCTTGACGTTCCCCGTCAGCTCCTTTGCGACGTCGGCGGGGGCGACGAACACAGTCTTCGTTGCTCTGATGCGCGCAAGGTCGTCCGTCGAGTAGTGATCGCTATGCGCGTGGGTGATAAGGACAAGGTCCGCGGGCGGTAGATCGCCGCCCAGACCCCACGGGTCGATGTACATCACCAGGCGCTCACCGGTCCACTTGAACGCCGACTGCTGGTACCACGTGAATGCCTCCAGCACCTTCATGACCTCCCCGCGACGGTGTTCCGCAGGATGCCGATCTTCTCGATCTCGACCTCAACGACGTCGCCGATCTTCATGAATTCGGGCGGCTTGCGCGCGAAGCCGACGCCCTCGGGTGTGCCCGTGATCATGATGTCACCGGCCTGGAGCTGGCAGCCGACCGAGAACTCGCTAACGATGCGCGGGATCTTGAACACCATGAAGCGCGTGTTCGAGTCCTGCTTCGTCACGCCGTTCACGCGCGTCTGCACGCGAAGCGCCGATGCATCGAGCTCGTCCGCGGTCACGATCCACGGTCCCATCGGCAGGTGCGTGTCGAAGTTCTTTCCCTTGAACCATTGGCCGCCGTGCCGCCGCTGCACGTCGCGGACCGAGACGTCGTTGGCGCATGTGTAACCGAAGACGTGCTGCATGGCGTCCGCTTCCTTGATGTCATGGCCACCTCGGCCGACGATCACCGCGAGCTCGACCTCCCAGTCGAGCTGCTCGGAAGCGGGCGACGGGAAAAGCACGCTCGAATCCGGGCCGGTCACCGTCGCGGGATTCTTGGAGAAGAGCGCCGGATACTCGGGGATCGCCTGCTGACCCGGGTCCCCCTGCGCAGCGCGAAGATTCGCGCCCTCCTGGAAGTGCTCCGAGTAGTTCCAACCCACGCAGAAGACATTCCGCATCGGCCGCGGGATAGGCGCGAGCAAGCGGACGCGCGACAGCGGAACCCCGCCAGTCCGTGACGCCGACGCGGTGCGCAGGCGCTCGAACAGGCTTGGGTCCTCGGAGAGCATCTGAATCAGGAGGGTCATGTCTCGCTGGCCGACCTCGGGGATGAGCGCGGCGACATCAACAACCGTCTCATCGCCAAGCACGGCACCGGGACGGGCGGTGGACGTGCCGTTGAACACGATCGGCCCGTACGTGATGAGCCTCATCCGACCGGCAGCCTCTCCGGATGCACGCGCACCAGCCTAAGAGTTGCGCTCGTGCGCGCGCAGGACGCGGCGCGCACGATCGACGACCGGCGCGTCAAGCATCTGCCCATCGAGCGCGACCGCACCATCACCGCGAGCGAGCGCTTCGTCGAACGCGCGCACGACCCGCCGCGCCCCCTCTACTTCCGCCGCGCTCGGGCTGAAGACCTCGTTGACGACCGCGACCTGACCGGGATGTATCAGCGTCTTGCCGCTAAAGCCGAGGCGGCGTGCCCGCAGGCTGTCGGCGCGAAGGCCGGCGGCATCTTCTATGTCCGGCCAGATGCCGTCGAACGCGAGCTTTCCCGCGGACACCGCGGCAACGACGGTCGCCGACCGCGCATACAGAAGGTCCTCCGCTTCTCCTTCGCGCTTCGTCGGGAGACCCAGATCCGAGGCGAAGTCCTCCGATCCGAACGCGAGACCAATGACGCGATCCGCGGCTCTCGCGATGCGCGGCGCTTCAATGAGCGCGGCGGCGCTCTCGATCGACGGGATGACGCGGATCGTGCCGTGTGGGAT
>DATEZK010000089.1:0-8193 GCA_035255665.1 Candidatus Limnocylindria bacterium | reverse complement strand
GCCTCGACGTCCTTGTTGACTTCCTTGATGCGGCGCGGATTCGACTGGAGCGTCTTGACCCCGGCTGCGGTGACCTTCGTGAGAAGAACGTACGTCGCCATCGCGTCCCTCCTGGGCGATACTCGGCGAGAGCATATGCCGACGTACACCCGAACTCAGGCCGAGGCCATGCTGCCCAAGGTGCGCCCCCTCCTCGAGGAGCTGCAGCGCCGCGCGATCGCGTACCGCCGGCGTCCCACTGACCCGGTCGCTCAGGAGATCAACGCCATCCTCAAGGACATCGCCGAGCTCGGCGTCGAGGTGAAGGATCCGGACCGCGGTCTCATCGACTTCCGCGCGAAGTACCGCGGCCGCGAGGTGTATCTCTGCTGGCAGCTGGGCGAGGGGAGCCACATCAGCTACTGGCATGACCTCGAGTCAGGGTTCGCGGGAAGGAAGCTCATCGAGGACTGAGCCTCGTCGCATGAAATAGTTGCCCTCGTCGCACGAACGTGTGACGGGCGGGGGACAGACAAGAGCGCCTCCGATGTGGTCTTTACTCGTGCATGGATCGGCACGAGCTCGCATGGGCAGCGGGGTTCTTCGATGGCGAAGGCTGGGCGAATGCTGTGTCGCAGACGGGCCGCCGCACTCGGCAGCCCCACGCGCAGATCAATCAGGCCGGCACCGACGGCATGCCATCGGTGCTCATGAAGTTCCAGCGGTGCGTCGGCGTGGGACGTCTCAAAGGTCCGTTGATCAAAGGGGGCAAGCAGGATCTCTACTGGTGGGAGGCGACCTCACGTCCGGATGTCGGGCGCGTCGCCGACCTCATCGGTCCCTGGCTGTGCCCCGCCAAGCGTGCCGAATTCGAGCAGGCGCTAGGAGGTCCATTGTCGCCCGCGACCTGGCCAGGCTCGGCCAGTGAAGAGCGTGCGTGGGCCGGAGGATTCTTCGATGGCGAAGGCAGCACCTATCTCGAGAAGCACCGGACGCATGCCGGTTACGTTGTGCCGCGTCTCTATGTGCCGCAGTCGGCCGAGGTGGGCGTCGCTCCCGAACTCGTCCGATTGAAGTCAGCGCTCGCCGACCTCGGGACAATTTCAGGAGTGCGGCCAGGCAAAGGGAACTGGCGGCCGTATAGGCGTTGGCGGGTCTGCACCCTAGCGGGCGTGCAGCTCGGGCTTCATCTTCTGTGGCCGTTCATCGGCGATGTGAAGCGATCGCAGGCGCAACTGGTCATGCAGGTTATCCACTCCCAGCCTGACCTTCCGCGCGGCAACCCCGCCTTTGGCGTCGCCGGAGCGCGCTATTGCCTAAATGGCCACGACAAGTGGAACGCGCGCATGCGGCCGTTCAAGGGACGTGGGAGGAATGAAGAAGATCCAAACCATCATCTAAGGCAATGTCTCGAATGCGTGCGGATTGACGCGCGTGACCGCCGAGCTCGATCGAGAAGCAAAGATCGGCGACGCAAGCGCCGCCGATCCGTTGTCACCTAGCAAGTTACTACTACTTGTTGAAGTAGTTCTTGTTGAGCTCGATGTAGCTCTTCCACTTGTCAGGCACGGCGTCTTCCGGGAAGATCGCACTCACTGGACACACGGACTCGCACGCGCCGCAGTCAATGCACTCATCCGGGTGGATGAAGTACATGTTGTCTGCATCGGTTGTATATATGCAGTCAACAGGACACACGTCCACGCAGCTTGCGTCCTTCAAACCCACGCACGGCTCGGTGATCACATACGCCATTTCGAGTCAGTTCCTCCACAGCAGCGATCGCTTGGACGACGCGAAATGTATCATCGCGAACGCTAATGAGCGAAATCGCCGAGTTCCCACTACCCGCTGACGCGACCGAGGACGAGCGCGCCACAGCGAAGCGCGAGATCGCGAAATACTCCAAGGTCGTCAGCGCGACGGACGACGCCGTCCGTTTCGAAGGCGAGCTCATCGGGCAAACAGGCCCGGTCTGGCACTTCCAATACACACGCATGTACAAGCTGCCCAAGGGATTTCTCGCCGCGGCGCACGACCTTCATGAAGGCATCAAGGTCGCCTTCGCGAATCGAGCAGATGGATTGCCGAAAGCGTTCGACAATCCGCTCGTGCGCGAGTTTCTCGAGGACGAGCTGCGCTTCCGGGGGATCGTCAGCCCTGAGCACGCCAAGGCCGAGTAGCCGCGACCGCAAGTCGGCGCGGCCGCCGAAACGCGTCCCCGGCGGTGAGATCGACGAGCCCGTACGCGCGCGTTGTGACGAGCCGGCGCCGCCCGAGCTGATCCGCGGCATCGAGCAATTCAATGCCGGCGAGTTCTTCGACCAGCACGAGACGCTCGAGCTGCTCTGGCGGGACACGCGCACGCCGGTGCGCGGCCTCTACCACGGGATCCTCCAGGTCGGCGTCGGCTTCCACCACTGGAGCAACGGCAACTTCCACGGTGCGTCCACACTGCTTGACGAGGGGATCGAGCGTCTCCGCCCCTTCGCTCCGCGCTGTCAGGGCGTCGAGGTCGACACGCTCATCGCCGGCGCGACCGCTGCGCGCGATCGGTTGATCGCGCTGGGCGCCGATGGAATGCGTAGCGTCGAGGTCGCCGCGATCGCGCCGCAGATACGCTTCACGCCGTAATGAGCGATCACGACGAGGCGCGCAAGTGGGCCAAGCGACTGGGTCGCGTCGGCGCATGGACGTTCGACATCGAGCGGCTCTCGGCCGGCGCGGCGCGCGACTACGTTCGCGAGCTTGAAGGTCTCGGCATCCCAGCGCTCTGGGTCCCGGAGTCGCTCGGCAGCAAAGAGATCTTCGCGCACGCCGGCCTGCTCCTCGCTGCGACCGAGCGGCTCATCATCGCGAGCGGCATCGCGAACATGTGGGCGCGCGACGCGACCGCGATGGCTAACGGCCACCGCACCCTAACCGAGGCATACCCCGGACGCTTTCTCCTCGGTATCGGTGTGAGCCACGCGCCCGTCGTGAAGATGCGTGGCGCGTCATACGACAAGCCCGTCGAGAGCATGGCGCGTTATCTCGAAGCGATGGACAAGGCGCCGTTCACTGGCGCGGCCCCGCCCGAGTCACCCGGGCGCGTACTCGCGGCACTCGGGCCCAGGATGCTCCGGCTCTCGGCCGAACGCTCGCTCGGCGCGCATCCGTATTTCGTCCCGGTGGAGCACACCACGATCGCGCGCAAGGAGCTGGGCGTCGGACCGCTCCTCGCGGTCGAACAGGCCGCGGTCCTCTCGAACGACCCAGCCGTCGCGCGCGCTACGGCGCGCAGGCACATGAAGCGCTACCTCGCACTCGACAACTACGCGAACAACCTGAGGCGCATCGGTTGGAGCGACGCGGATCTCGCGGGCGAGGGAAGCGACGCGCTGGTTGACGCGATCGTCGCCTGGGGCGACGGCGGCGCGATCCGCGCACGTGTCGAGAAACATCTCGCGAATGGCGCGGACCACGTCTGCATCCAAGCGCTGCGCGTTGACCTCGCGGCGCACCCGCTCGCTGAGTGGCGCGCGCTCGCGCCGGAATTGTTGCGCTAGCGCAGGGCCACTGCGCCAGCCCGGAACGCCGCGCTAGCCCGGGGCAGCCGAAGCGGAGCTGGTCGCTAGCGATCCCCGTCGAGATCCGACGTCGGCAGCTCCGTCGGACGGAAGTCCGGCTGGTCCCAACCGAGCTCGGAGTACGGCGGAAGGTTCACCGCCTCGACGCCGCGGAGCTCGGGGATGTCCGTTCGCAATGCGCGCTCGACGCCACTCTTCAGCTGCAGCGAGGCAACGAGCCGACTCGGCCCCGGTCGTGTGAGGGCCACGCGGATCTTCGCGATGCCGTCCTCGACCTCGACCAGATCGACCGCTCCGCCGCTTCGCTCGAGGTAGGGGCGCATCTCATCGATCTTCGCGGCGACGCGCTCCTTTAGGTCGGCCATCGCTCGCGAGCATACGGGGTAAATCGATGGCAGCATTAGCGCTCCATGTGCCATCCAGCCGGATCACGTCCGCCTGACGTACCCATCGACCTGCTTCCGATCTCCGGCGGCGCCGGCGGTGAGGACGTCATCCTCACGAGCGAGGACGCGTCGCGTTTCCGCGCGCGTCTCGCGAAGGCCGGCGAAGGTGATCTCGGCGTGGTGATCGCGCCGGACGTCCGTGGACTGCATCCGTTCTACGAAGAGCTCGCCGAGCGTTTCGCCTCCGCAGGCGTTCATGCGATCGCGATCGACTACTTCGGGCGTACCGCGGGAACCTCAGCGCGCGGTGACAACTTCGAGTTCCGCGAGCATGTGGCCAAGACGAAGACGACCACGATCCAGGCCGACATCGCGAGCGCAATGGGGCACATACGCGGCGCGACAGATGCGCGCCGGATATTCGTCCTCGGCTTCTGCATGGGTGGCCGGCAGGCGTTCTTCGCGTCGGCCGAGCACGCCGAGCTCGCGGGCGCGATCGGCTTCTACGGGCGCCTCTCCACGCGAGAGGGAGAGGAGGGCACGGCGCCCAAGGATCGTGCGGCCCGGATGCGCGCGCCGATACTCGGCCTCTTTGGGGGCGCCGACCCCGGCATTCCCGCGAGCGACGTTGAGGCGTTCGAAGCCGCGCTCAAGGACGCGGGCGTCAAGCGCCACGTCGTGACGTACCCCGGCGCGCCGCACTCCTTCTTCGATCGCACGGCCGCCGAGCACAAAGAGGCGTCCGAGGATGCCTGGCGCCGCGCCCTCGGCTTCATCAGGACCGGCGACCCGGCGTCGCGAGCGTGACGCGGGAAATGGCGCACCTCGCGAGCGTGACGCGCGATATGGAACAGAGCGCGCTGGGAAGGCTAGGGTAGGGAGATGCGCGGTCTTTGGTACTTGACGCTCGGCTGCATCGCCTTCGTGGCGATCACGTTCTTCGAGCAGCTGCCTGTCGTCGGCTGGCTCGGCGGCTTCGTGTCGGTCGCGGCGTGGGTCGTCCTCGCGCGGGCTCTTGTGGGCGAGAACGGCTTCGACTTCGAGACGCCGTTCGCGATCGGCTGGGCGGCCGTGATCGGCGGCGTCACCGGTTTCGTGGGCGCGCTAACGGCGTGGCTGGCGCAGACCGGCAATCTCATCGGGCTGTCCACGCTGCCGGGCGATCGGCTGGGTGCCGCGTTCGGATTCGTCGGCGCGTCACTCGGGATCGTGCTCTGGCCGCTCTTCGGCGCGGCGGTGTGCGTCATCGCCGCGCTCTTGTCGGTGCGTCAGCGAAGGACGACGACCTAAAGGCGGTTCAGGCGACCCGACGACGCTTGTGCGTCACGTAGTCGACCAGGATGTACTCGCCGAGGCGCTCCGGCTCCACGTAGAACGCGCGCCCGTTGTTGATCTTCGACATCTGGTTCACGAAGTCCATGAGGTAATGGCCGCGCGCGAGCATGAAGGTGTTGATCGTGATCCCTTCGCGTGTGCAGCGCAGGACCTCGCGGAGCGTCACCTCGCGCGTGCGGTTCGTCGGCGGGTACGCGAATGTCGGCAGGGAGTCGCCCGGCTCGAAATGCGCGGTCGGCTCGCCATCGGTGATGAGGATGATCTGCTTGTTCTTGCCCCGGGATCGCGACAGGAGAGTTCTCGCGGTCTCGAATGCGTGCTGCATGTTCGTGCCGTAGATGTATTCGTTCCACGTAAGGCGCGGCAGATCCTGCGGTTTCAGCTGTGAGGCGATCGAGGAGAAGCCGACGATGTAGAGGTCGTCCTTCGGGAAGGTCGAGCGGATCAGCGAGTCGAGCGCGAGCGTGACCTTCTTCGCCGCGAGGAAGCATCCACGGAAGAGCATCGAGCGCGACACGTCAACGAGGATCGCCGTGGCCGACTGCGTCATGAGCTCGGTGCGGTAGACCGAGAAGTCCTCCGCCGCGAGCTTCACCGGTACATGCGCGCCATCCCGGTACAGGGCGTTCTTCACCGTGTCCGGCAGATCCAGGAGGAACGGGTCACCGAACTCGTACGTCTTGAGCTCGTCGGTCGGATCGCCGCCGCGTCCGCGTGTGCGCGCGCGATGGCTACCGAACGCGTCGCGCTTGAGTGTCGCGAAGATGTCCTCAAGCGATCGCTGTCCGATCTTGCGAATGCCGCGCGGCGTCAGCTCGTATCGCTCGCCGTCCTTGCGGATGAAGCCCGCCTCCTCGAGCAGCTCGGTCAGCTTCTTCAGCTGCTCCAGCGACTGACGAGCGCCCGGACCGGCGAGCCTCTCGACGTCGTCCGCGTTCAGCGACTCGAGATCCTCAGCCGCGCGCGCGGATCGCACCGTGTCCTCCATGTCGGATAGCTGGTTCATCTCGTCCATCAGGCCCAGCGCCTCGGCCAGCGTCATCGGATCCTCGCCGGAGAGCGAGTGGTCGTAGCCATCCATCGGCATGAGCTCCGAGAGCGTCTCGGCCAGGTCGTTCATCGCCGATTGCAATCCCGGATCGTTGAAGGCAGCGCCGAGCATCCCCTCGAGCTGATCGCGCATCTGCGGCGACATGCTCTGCCAGAGCGACTGCATCGCGGACATGCCCTGCGCGATCTGGCGTAGGAGCTCGTCCCAGTCCTTCGCGCCGCCGGCGAGCTCCGGGTACTGCCGCTGGAACGCCTCGAAGTCCGGCTCGCCGCCCTCCATGCGCTCCTTCAGCGCGCGATTGAGGTCGCGGATCATCTGGCGGGTGCGCTCCAGCTGCTCGGGAGTCAGGTTGCGCAGCGAATCGCGCATGTTCTTGAAGTACGACCCGAGCACCTGCTGCTGGAGGTCGTTGAGCAGCTCCTGGTATTTCTCCGCGGCTTTGGGTTCGACGAACTCGTAGTCCTTGAGCGCGCGCACCGCGCGGCCGAAGTCGTCGGGCAGCGCATCCAGCTGCGCCATGCGCTCCTGCGCCATCTTCTGCATGCCCTGGCGAAGCTGCTCGTTGGGCGCTTCAGCGTTACGCCGCCGGTCGAGGCCCTCGCGCTCCAGGCGCTTCACTTCCTCGAGCTTCGCCTTGAGCTCATCGAACACCTTCGAGAGGTTGTGCCGCTCCGCGCGCTTTTGCTTGGCAGAGCGCAGCCGCTCCAGTAGGTCTTTCATCCCCTCCATCCGACCTGGCATCCCCCACCGAGATAGCCGGGCGAGGGCATCTTCGAGATCACCGCCGGCCAGAAGCTCATCCGACATCGCGCCAAGAAGCTCGTCGGCCTCGAGGGCGTCCAGGCGCTGCGTGCCATCCCAGCGCGAGTACTTGATGTCGCGACCGAAGTCGTCGAGCCGCGGGAGCTCGCTCACGTGCTCGACATCCGCGCGTCGCCGTGGCGCACGTGTGAGCGTGCGCGAGCGTCGCGTCGCTCCCTCTCCTCGCGGCTGGCTACGCGCGCCCGCCGATCACGGCGCGTGCTCTGTTCGGGCGCGCTGTGCGCAGATGCTCGTCGAGGGAGCGCCGCACCACTCGCGCACGCCAACAGTGCGGACCTCGATGGCATCACGCGCGGAAGGTCGAGCGCGTATCGCCGCGCTCTTTGTTCAACTTACGGCTCAGATGCAGGCCCTCCAGCACGAATTCGACCGCCGCCGCCACCGCGGCGGGATTGCCCGATGCGCCTAGCTTGGCGACGGCGCCTTTCATGCCGGGGATCTGCAGAGCTTGCTTGACGTACTCGCCACTCGGCTGCGTCGACGACACGTGCATCGTCGCCCCGCGGCCGAACGCTGCGAGGAGCGAATCGAACTCCGCCAGCGAGAACGTACGCGTGAAGACGTTGAGGACGGAGCGAGACACGAGGCGCTCGATGACGCGCTCCTCGGTCACGTCGCCGACGGACTCAAGCTCGATCTTGCCGGCCGTCGACGCAACGACCGCGGGCAGGTCGCTGATGCGCGGCACGACCGTCGTCTCGCCGGTGCGCAGCGCGCGCTTCAGCGCGCTGGAGGTCAGGTTCTCGTAGTTCGAAACGGTCACGCGGACCGACACGCCCGACCGCTGCGAGATCTCGGGAGAGCGGCGCGCGAGCTGCGAGAGCTCGGCGAGCACTTCCTTCATGTAGCCCGGCACGATCGTCGTGATGCCCTCGTCGACGAACGTGTTGCGCTCCTGCTCCATGATCCCGACCTCGACCGCGAGGTCCTTCGGGTAGTGCGTGCGGATCTGCGACCCGAACCGGTCCTTCAGCGGCGTGATGATGCGTCCGCGATTCGTGTAATCCTCGGGGTTCGCGGACGCGACGACGAACAGGTCGAGCGGCAGCCG
>DATEZK010000088.1:0-2881 GCA_035255665.1 Candidatus Limnocylindria bacterium | reverse complement strand
GGTGAGACTCGTGCGGACATCTGATGAAGGTGCTCTTCGTCGCCGGGTTCGGCCCGATCGTGCGCGACCTCGATGCGTCAGCGCGTTTCTACCGCGACGCTCTGGGCCTGCCGCTGCCGGAGGGCGACTACGTCGCGACTGATGACCTCCCCGGTGTGAAGCACTTCGGTCTGTGGACGCTCGCCGACGCCGCCGAGTCTTGCTTCGGAACGAAGGAGTGGCCGAAAGATGTCCCGGTGCCGCAGGGCGGGATCGAGTTCGATGTCGAGGACGTCGCCACCGCGGCCGAGGAGCTTCGCGCGAAGGGCTACAAGCTCCTCGTCGGTCCGCGTGTCGAGCCGTGGGGCCAGACCGTCGCGCGACTGCTGAGCCCCGAAGGTCTGCTCGTCGGCCTCACCATCACTCCCTGGATGCGGGAGGGCGGAGACAATAAGAAGCCGTGACCACGGAGCAGGCGTTCATCCTTCTCGGCGTGATGTTCGTGATTGGCGCCGCGATGCTCTGGTGGACGCAGCTGCGCAAACCCTAAGCGCTGGCTAGCGCTCCGGCTCGATCGCGACCGTCACGTTCGCGCGGACGTCGGTGAGCAAGCGGATCTCGACCTTGTGAACGCCAAGCGCCTTGAGCGGCTCGGGCAGATGGACCTTCGTCTTGTCGATGTCCACCTTGTGCTCCTTCTTCAGCGCATCGGCGACGTCCTTGCTCGTCACGGACCCGAACGTCTTGCCCTGCCCGCCCGCCTTGAGACGGAACATGAGCGTCGTATCGGAAAGACGCTTCGCGAGCTCCTCGGCGTCGGCGTGCGCACGGTCCTGTTTCGCGCGCTTGGCGTCACGCGCCCGCGCCAAGACCTTCATCTCACCCGCGGTCGCCTCGACGGCGAAGCCACGCGGCAGAAGGAAGTTCTGGGCGTAGCCATCGGCGACGTCCTTAACGTCACCGGGGCGGCCGAGTCCGGCCACCTCGCGCTTGAGAATGACGCGCACTAGCTCGCGCTAGCTGCTGGGCTGAGTGGTCTCCGCAAGCGAGCCATCCTGCTCGCTCTTTCGGAGCTCCATCTCCCATGCGAGGACCGATGCGGCGACGGCGACGACGCCCATGACGGTCAGCGCGCCGATGATCGCGAGCAAAGCTTCGACAACGTCGAAAACACTGCCCGAGTCCCGGTCGCTCATGAGTTATCTCCTTCGCGGTCGCGTGACAAGATCCGGTCCAATGTAGCGCGAAGGTCGCCGGCTTTGTTCGTCAGCACGCCCTGGGCGCGCTCGAGGTCGTGTTTCAGATCGTCATCGTTCCGCGCGATGCGGCCCATGTGCTCTTCGACCACTTCCTTCGGCGCGTTGCGGATGAAGAAGTCGAGACCAAAAATGAGCACACCGAGGTCATCGAGCTGCCCGAGGACCGGAATGAAATCCGGGATGATGTCGATCGGGAACACCAGATAGCCGGCGACCGCGGCCAGGACGAGCTTCTGCTGCGTCGGCACGCGTGGGTCGCGCGCGAGCGCCCAGATGAGGCGCGCGTACGCCGGCATCTTGCGGATCGTCTCGATCGCCTCTTTCGGATCGCGTGGCGGACGGAATCCTCTAGTCACCGTGCACCTCCCCCTGCGGGAATCGTGCCCGCAGGGCCGCGACGGCCGCGGATAACGCTGTGTCACGCTCCGCCGTCCAGAACGTGACCAAGTAACGGGCTTTGCCCTCCGAAACCCGCCGCAGCTCCACGCTCGGCGGCGGGTCCTTCGCCACCCCCGGCGCCTTCAAAAGCGTATCCCGGATGTCGTCGGCCCCGATGGGCTTGCTCGCGTCGTCAATGATGAGCCAGATGCTCGCGCGCCGTGTCGGAAAGCGCGTGAGGTTCACTACCGAGCTGGTCATGAAGGTGCCGTTCGGGACGATGACCTGCTGGGCGTCCGGGGTCCGCAGCAGGGTCGTGCGGAACGTGATCTCCTCCACCACTCCGCTGTATCCACCGACCTCGATCGTGTCTCCGATGCGGAACGGCCGCTCGACCAGCACCCAGATGCCCGCGAAGAAGTTCTTCAGGATGTCCTGCAGCGAGAACCCCAGCACGATGCCGATGACGCTCACTGAACCAAGGATCCAGCCAAAGGCGTCGCGGGTGTAGATCGCCAGGACGAGCAGCGCGCCGATCGCCAGGATCGCGACCTGCGCCAGGTTTCCCAGCAGGATCGTGACGTTCGCCTGGGCCCGGCCACGCGTGAGCGCCCGCATCGTCGTGCGCCGGACGATCCGTGCGAGCAGGAGCGTGACCACCACCACGAGCAGCGCCCAGAAGGTCCGGGTCGCGTACTCGAAGACGACGGCTGGATCGATGGGCACGCCCGGAGAATACCGACGCTCGCCTGCCAGGCCGGCCGCACGCACAGGCGGTCTTGACAGGTGAACATCCGTTCGGTATGGTCCAAGCGTGACGAAGCAAGACCAGCAAAGAGCGGAAAGGATCCTGGCCTTCATCCGCGAGCGCATCGCCGAGCGGGGCTACCCGCCCACGGTGCGGGAGATCGCCGAGGCCGTCGGGCTCGCCTCGACGTCGGCGGTCCATCACCACCTGACAAAGCTCGAGAAGGAAGGCCGTCTCACCAAGGACGCCACGCGCTCGCGGGCACTCGCGATCCCGGGTGCGTTCGGCGGCCGCGTCGTCTCTGCGCCCATCATCGGAGAGATCGCCGCCGGTGAGCCGATCTACGCCCTCGAGGACAAGACCGAGACGATGTCCATCCCCGGCGAGCTCGCCGGGCGCGGTCGCGACACCTTCGTGCTGCGGGTCCGTGGCAAGTCGATGATCGACGACCACATCGACGACGGCGACTTCGTCGTTGTGCAGCAGCAGAACACCGCCCGGGACGGCGACATCATCG
>DATEZK010000087.1:0-7417 GCA_035255665.1 Candidatus Limnocylindria bacterium | reverse complement strand
CTCGACGATCGGACGCGCCTGCATGCGGCGCAGCTTCTCGGGATCGGGTTCGCGCATGTACGGCTCTCCGCTCACGGCGCCGGCGGTTTCGGCGCGACCGCGGTCCGCGGCTGGAAGATCGCCTGGATGATGCCCTCGGCCGCGAGCTCGTCACCCACGAAGGCACGCACATTCACGCGCGCGTATCCGCGACGCATCTTGTCGATGACCGCCTCGTACCGCACCGTGTCGCCGGGTCGCACGATGCGCTTGAAGTGCATCTCGTCGATGCCGGCGAAAAGCCCGAGGCCCTCGCGGTACTCGGGCAGCGCCATGGCCATCACCGTCGCGGCCTGCGCACAGGACTCCACCAGGATCACGCCCGGGACGATCGGATTGCCCGGAAAGTGGCCCTTCAGATACCACTCGTCCCCGGTGAAGGTGTGCTCGGCGACGGCGCGCACGCCCGGCTCGAGCTCGGTCACGCGGTCGATGAGGAGGAACGGATCGCGGTGCGGGATGAGCGCCTCGATTCCCGCGCGATCCAGCGACGTCACGAGGCGAGTCTAGCCAGCGATCACGACGACGCCTTGCCAACGACGTCGCGTGCCCAGGACACGAACCGAGTCGCACGCTCGAGCGCGTCGCGTGCTTCCGCGACGGTGGCGCGCCGCGCCTCATACTCGACGAGGTTCTTCTTCTTGAGAAGCGCTCGCAACTGTCCCGCGCGTTGACCGGCACCCGGCGCCCGATCACCAGCGGTCTCTAGGAGGTCGGCGGCACGCTGATGATCCGGGTCGGTGGAATGCTTACCGAGCAGTGCGACGCAGACCGCATCGTTCGCGGTTATCGCCGCATGGATCGACGCGAGCATCGCCGCGTCGCGATCTCCTGCGTCCTCCGCGCGAACGGAGGTTCGCAGGAACTCTTCGGCCTTCCCGAGCAACACGGGTGCGTCGCGCCGCGGCGAGTCGACGGTCCGGCCGATCGGCACCTCAGCTTCGCTTCCGGACGGTCCGCCGGAGCGGAAGCTTCCTGCCTTCGCGCGCGATCGCCGCACGAAGGCCAGCGGCGCCGCGCTCGCGGAGTCGGACCACATTCACCCGATTCCCAAAGCGCCGATACAGCGCATCGAGATCCGGAATCTCCTCAGGGAGCTCATGACGAGACTTGACCGCCACGTCGATGTCGCTGTTCGGACGCATGTCGCCACGAGCGGCACTTCCGAACAGGTACGCGTCCTCAACGTCACGTATTCCGGCGAGACCATCTGCGACGCGCCCTTCCAGGTCGGAACGAGTCTGGCGCTCCCGGACGAAGGTCTCCAAGAGAAGTGGCGCGAGGAAATGCTCTGGATTCAGACGGTAGTAGGCGGCCCGTGGGCGCCGGCCGACGATCAGCAGGCCCTGGTCCTCGAGGGCGCGCAGGACCAGAGCGGCGGTCGGTTGCGAGACGCCCGCGCGCCGCGCGATGTCCCGACCGCTGACGGTGAGTCCGTCCGGCAGTTCAGCGAGGGCACGTAGGACCCGTACGTGACTGCCAGTCGCAAAAACGTCGTCGAGTGGCCGATCGAGTCTCATGCAAGGAAAGGCTATCACATGCCAAGATACGCTTTCACCTGCTGGTCCTTGAGATGCAGTGCGTGGCATTCGGATCCCCGGCTGCTGGTAACTAGACTCAGGACAAGGTCCGGTGACCAGAGAGAGGCCAGATGCGACGGATCCTGCTCGTCGAGGACGACGCCGAGGCAGTGCGGATGTTGGGATACGCCCTCCGCCAGAACGGCTACGAGCTCGCGACGGCTGCCACCGGGTACCTGGCACTCAGTGAGGTCGCGAAGCGCGACCCCGACCTGATCCTCCTCGATCTGTACCTGAGCGGCGGCATGAACGGTGGCGAGTTCCTCGAGATGTATCGGCGCGGAGGCGGCCGCGCGAAGGTGATCGTCATCAGCGGAGCTTCGCGGGGGGATGTGATCGCGCGAGACCTGGTCGTCGACGAGTTCGTCGGGAAGCCGTTCGACCTCGAGCGCCTGCTCGAATCGGTGAGGAAGTTCGCGTACGGCTAGGCGCTGAGCGCGTCGACTCCGACGGTGTCGATGAGGTGCGTAGTCACCTGGCCCGAGCGGAACAGCTCGCTGGCGAGGATCTTTTTGTGCGCCGGGATGTTCGTCGTCACGCCGACGATGGTGAACTCGTCAAGCGCGCGCTGCATGCGCGTGACGGCCTCGGCGCGATCGCGACCCCACGCGATCACTTTCGCCAGTAGCGAGTCGTAATAGGGCGGGACCTCGTAGCCCTGGAAGCAGTGCGTGTCGATCCGGATGCCCGGACCCCCGGGTTGGAGCCAGGTCGTGAGGACACCGGTCGATGGCGCGAAGTTCTGCTCGCTGTCCTCGGCGTTGATGCGGCATTCGATCGCGTGCCCGCTCACCCAGATCTGCTCCTCGCTGAAAGAGAGCGGCTGCCCGGACGCGAGTGCGATCTGCTCCTTCACGAGGTCGATGCCGGTCGTCATCTCCGTGACGGTGTGCTCGACCTGGATGCGGGAGTTCACCTCGATGAAATAGAACTCGCCGGCAGCATCGACCAGGAACTCGAACGTACCGACGTTGCGGTAGCCGCAGCGCACGGCGGCATCGGTCGCGCGGCGCGCGATCTCCTGCCGCAGCTCCTCGCTGATCGACGCGGAGGGTGCCTCCTCGATCATCTTCTGGTTACGCCGCTGGATCGAGCACTCGCGCTCCCCGAGGCAGATGCCGCTGCCGTACTCGTCCACCGCGATCTGCGCTTCGACGTGCCGCACGCCCTCGAGGCAGCGCTCCACGTAGAGGCCTGGGTCGCCGAACGAGGCCTTCGCCTCGGCGGTTGCCTGATCCCACAGCTTCTGCAGCTCCTGCGGCGCGGTCACCTTGCGCATCCCGCGCCCGCCGCCACCGGAGCGCGCCTTGAGCATCACCGGATAGCCGACGGCCTCCGCGATGCGCAGCGCCTCGGCCATGCCCTTCACCGGGCCGTCGGAGCCGGGGATCACCGGCAGGCCGAGCTTCCTCATCGCGACGCGGGTCGCGACCTTGTCGTGGAATTGCCGCAGGACCTCGGGCGGCGGACCGATGAACACCAGCCCGTGCTCCTTGCAGACCTCGGCGAAGTCCGCGTTCTCCGCGAGAAAGCCGTAGCCGGGATGGATGGCCTGCGCTCCGCTGATGAGCGCGGCCGACATGATCGACGGGATGTTCAGGTAGCTCTCGCGCGCGGACGCCGGTCCGATGCAGATCGCCTCGTCGGCGAGATGCACCGGAAGGCTGTGCGCATCGGCCTCGCTGTACACGACCACGGTTTGGATGCCCAGCTCGCGGCACGCGCGGATGACCCGTAGCGCGATCTCGCCTCGATTCGCGATGAGGATCTTATCGAAGGACAGTGAGCGCCTCCTCAAGTGTCTTCACGTCGGACACGTTCGCGGTGCGTGCTTCGGGGACGATGCGTTTCGCGAGTCCGGTGAGAACGTTGCCGGGACCGAACTCGACGAATGCGCTCGCGCCCTCGCCCTGCGCGCGCCGCATAGAGGCGGCCCACTGTACTGGAGACCACACCTGTTTCTCCAGCAATGACGGGAAATCCGCCGCATGTTCGTGCACTTGTGCATCGACATTCGCGACGACTCGGTAACGCAGGGCGCTGAATGGTGTCAATTTGATGGTCTTCGCGAGCTCTGGTCCGACCGGACGCATCGCCGGTGAGTGGAACGCCGCGGAGGTGCGCAGCGGGATCACGCGCTTCGCGCCCGCCTCTTTCAACGCGGCGGTCGCGCGATCGAAGCCGTTCTTGGGACCGGAGATGACGACCTGACCCGGCGCGTTGTCGTTCGCGACGACAAGATCGGTGCCATCGATCGCCGTCGCGATGACGTCCGCATCGAGGCCGATGACCGCAAGCATGCCGCCCGACGGGTCGGCTTCCTGCATCAGCTCGCCGCGGCGCCGCACGAGAACGACGGCATCTCTGAGCGCGAGCGCGCCGGCGGCGACGAGCGCGGTGAACTCACCCAGCGAGTGACCCATCGCGACCACCGGCTCAGTGAGACCGCCCGCTTCTTCCTCCGCAGCGTGCAGCGCGGCGACGGACGCGGTGAGGAGAGCGGGTTGCGTGTTCGCGGTGCGGTCGAGCTCGCTCAGCGCCCCGTCCCAACACAGCGCTCGCATGTCGAGACCGAGCGCGTCGCTCGCTTCGTCGAAGGCCCGCGCCGCGCTCGCGTAGCGCTCCGCGAGCTCGCGACCCATGCCGACGACCTGCGAACCTTGACCCGGAAACAGCCACGCGACGCGGCTCCCCATGGACGCGGAATGTTACGAGCACGCGGTCGCCCCTACGGGGGCGCGTTGTATAGCGCCCCAGACCAATACACGGTGCCGGTTTCGCTGCGAAGGACGAGGTAGACCCTCTGCTGTGCCTGACCGTCGAACTGCAAGAACGTCGAGACGACGTACCGATCACCGGGTGGCAGGAAACCCGTTGTCCGGATCAAGGGGCTCCGCGCCACCGTGACACGCAGCTTTCCATCCGGCGTTCCTCGCTGAAGCCGGTCGATCACTTGGTCGGGGGTCGCGGTCGGGGCGTTACCGGTAAAACCGGTACCGTTCTGGACGCCTAGGAAGCCTGCGGGCGTGATGAGCGGTCGCAAGGCTGCGTAGTCGGATGCCTCAAGCGCGACCGCGAGCCGATCCACGAATAGCTCGTAGGGGCAAGCGGGGTTATCCGATCCTGCGATACACGGATGGACGGTTGCTGATGGTGTTGCGGGCACTGGCGTTGCGGAAGATGGCGTCGCGGTAACGGTTCCTGTCGCCGCTGCGACCGTGGCAGATGGCAACGGAGACGCGACGCTCAGCGGTGCGCTACAGGAAACGATCAGCAGTAGCCCGAGTAGACCCAGCGCCGTCTTCATCGATGAGATCGTGCCGGTGTGTTGCGTGACAGTCATGACAGGACGGTAATGTCACCGTACGGCAACGGGAGTTGCGCCGAGCGGCGCTTGCGCCTAGGTCTTACCTGACGGGCGCTTCATCGCCGCCGGGTAGTCCGGGAAATAGCGCTCGATCGTCGTGAGGTCGAACTCGCGCAGGATCGACGTGTTCGACTCCTTGTCGAGCAGGAATTCGAACGAGCGCCGCAACAGCTCGTGCAGGTCGCCACCGCCGTACCGCTCGAGCTCGCCGGGCGAGACGCGCACAACGTGCGACGTCTTGGTCGGAGCCGTCACCGTCACATGCGCGAGCCAGCCGCTCCCCGAGTCGCTGTAGTTGATGTCGATCTTTCGGGCTGCCATCAGCGCAGTGTTATCACGAGCAGCGGTTGACCGTATTCCACCGGCGCGCCGCCCGCGACCAGGACCTCACGGACCTCGCCGTCGGCGGGAGCGACGATCTTGGCGACGTGGCCGAGCGACTTGATCCCGCCGAGAAGGTCGCCCCGGGACACGGCGTCGCCGGTCTTCCACTCGCGCTCGGGGTTGAAGATGCCCACGGTCGTCGCGTGCACGCGCTGCGTCGGGAGCCGCACCGGCTGGGCGTCGCTCGTGATCGCTGCGGGTCGCTCGGTCGTCGCGAGGCTCGCGTCCGCGCGCGCGGCGCCGCGCCGCGTGACCGAGACGGCGAAGTTGTCGGCCTCGACCTCGATCGTCACTGCGCTCGAGCCGTCGGCGAGCCGCATGAGATCGTCCAGCAGGCCGAGAACGTGATCGGTATCGCTCAAGAGGTGACTCGCTTCACGAAGCGTCGCCACCACGAGTCGGGCGGGGGCGGCGGTGCCGCTGTCACTCCGGGCTCCACGACGAGACCGAACGCGCGGAAACGCTCGTAGCGGGCAGACAGCAGATCGGCCGCAGGCACGCGCTCGAGCTTGGCGAGCTGCGCCGCGAGCGCCCTGCGGATCGCAACGGCTGTGGCGGCGTGGTCGGTGTGCGCGCCGCCTGCGGGCTCGGGGATCAGCGCATCGACGACGCCGAGCTCGAGCAGATCGGGCCCGGAGAGGCGCATCGCCTTCGCGGCGCGCTCTGCCTCCGCCGGGCTGCGCCACAGGATCGCGGCGCAGCCCTCGGGCGAGATGACCGAGTAGATCGCGTTCTGCATCGCGAGCACCACATCACCGACACCGAGCGCGAGCGCGCCGCCCGATCCACCCTCGCCGAGGATGACGACGACGATCGGCGTCTGCAGCCGCGACATGAGAAGTATCGACTGCGCGATCGCTTCAGCCTGTCCGCGCTCCTCCCCCTCGGGACCCGGGTAGGCACCGGGCGTGTCGACAAATGTGATCAGCGGAAGGTGGAACTTCTCCGCGAGCCGGTACAGGCGCATGGCCTTGCGGTAGCCCTCGGGATGCGGCATGCCGAAGTTGCGTGCGATGTTCTCCTCGGTCGACGCGCCCTTCTGCTCGCCGACGACGATCACCGGCCGGCCATCGAGGTCGGCGATCCCGCCGACGATCGCGGGATCGTCACGGAAGCCTCGGTCGCCGTGCAGCTCGTTGAAACGATCGAAGACGCGCCCGATGACTTCGAGCGTGTGCGGACGCTGGATGTTGCGCGCCGCCTGTACCGCCTCCCACGGACTCGCGCGCGACGCGAGCTGCGCGGGCTCGGTGATCAGGTTCGCGTCCTCGGGGAGGTGGCCGTTGCCCTCCACGGTGCGCTTGTTGCCGACGAGGCGGTCGAGCATCGACATGCCTAAAGGCTCCAGCGCAGATCCTGTGACGCCGCACGGAACGCGGTGAGGAAGAGCGCGAGCCGCTCGCGCAGCTGCGGCCGCGGGACGATCTGGTCGAGGAAGCCGCGCTCGAGGAGGAACTCGGCCTTTCCGAACCCGATCGGAAGCTTCTCGCCAACGGTCCCGCTCGTGACGCGTTCGCCGGAGAAACGGATGAGCGCGCCCGGCTCCGCAACGATGATGTCGCCCAGCGACGCAAAGGACGCGAGCACGCCGCCGGTCGTGGGATCGGTGATGACGCTCACGTACGGAAGCCGCGCCTGGTCGAGTCGCGCGAGCGCGCCGAGGATCTTCGCCATCTGCATGAGCGCGATCGTGCCTTCCTGCATGCGCGCACCGCCGGACGCCGAGACGATCACGAGCGCCCTGCGCTCCGCGAGCGCGCGCTCCGCCGCGCGCGTGATCTTCTCGCCGACCACCGCGCCCATCGAGCCGCCCATGAACTCGAAATCCATGACCGCGAGGACCACCGGGTTGTCCCCGATGGTCGCCTCGCCGGTGATGATCGCGTCCTTCTCACCGCTCTTCGTCTGCGCCGCGGCGATCCGCTCCGTGTACGGCTTGCTGTCGGTGAAGCCGAGCGGATCGCCGGAGGTCAGGTCGCCGTCATGCTCGTGGAAGGAACCCTTGTCAACGAGAAGCTCGATGCGCTCGCGGGCGCCGAGCCGGAAG
>DATEZK010000086.1:0-5560 GCA_035255665.1 Candidatus Limnocylindria bacterium | reverse complement strand
CCGACCTCGTCACCGGCACGACGTCGGTATGCCCCATGAAGTGGAGCGACGGCGCCTTGGGGTCGCTTCCCTCGATCCGCAGCACGAGACTGCCGCGACCGGGCTGTGGCTCGTACCGCTTGATCTCTACGCCGGGCGCCTGGAGATAGCTCGCGAGGGTATCGGCGCTGCGGATCTCGTGACCAGACGAGACCGTGCCGTCGTTCACGCACTCGTTCTTGATGAGCTGCTGGAGGAGGTCGGTCGTCTCCTCCATCGCCGTCGCCACGTCGGAGACTCTAGTCCAGCTCGATGGCCACGTCCTTTCTCTAAGCCGGCGTTGGCGCCTCGGCGAGCTCCTTGCGAACGACCTTGGTCGCCTCGACGACGACGCGACACTTCTCTTCCGACTCTTCGATGCTCCGTGTCTTCAGCCCACAGTCCGGGTGCGGCAAGAGACGCTCCTTCGACACGTATCGCAGACCTTTCCGGATGCCCTCCGCAGCGGTCGCGACGCTCTCGGTCTCGTGCGTATGCACGTCGACGATGCCGATCGCGAGCTCTTTGGTGAACGGATCTTTGTCGAACAGCTCGAGCCAGCGGTACCCGTAGTTCGCCATGGCCAGGTCGAGCTGGTCCACGGGCAGCTCGAGGACCTTCGGATAGATCGCGGCGAAGTCGCCGTAACAGATGTGTGAGACCGTCTTCGCGTCGAGGTTCTGCGTGACCACACCCATCGCCTCGATCGCGATCTCGATCTCTTCCGGGCGCGCATGGATCGCGGGCTCGTCGATCTGGATGTAGCGTGCGCCCGCGGCTTGCAGGTCTTCGGCCTCCTGGCGGACGACCTCCGCCAGCGCCAGCGCTGCGTCCCGCCGCGTCTTGTACGCCTCGTTGTACGACCAGTCGAGCATCGTGTACGGGCCCGTGAGCATTCCTTTGACGGGACGGTCCGTGAGCGACTGGCTGTAGCGGAACCAGTCGACGGTCATCGGCTTCGGGCGACTGACCTTCGAAGCGATGATCGGCTTGTGGTAATAGCGATTCCCATACGAGCGGACGAGGCCACCGATGCGGAAGCCATCGAGGCGCTCGGCAAAGTACGCGACCATGTCGCCTCGATACATCTCGCCGTCGACGAGGATGTCGATGTCCAGGCGCTCCTGCCGTCGGATCCATTCTTCGGTCGCCTTGCGCTCGAGCTCGGTGAGCTCCGCTTCGCCGAGCTTTCCGCGTGCGTTCGCGTTGCGCGCCTTCTGCAGATAGTCGGGCTTGCCGAACGAGCCCACCGTCGTCGTCAACAAGACCTGATCGCTCACGCTTTCACTCCTCCCGTCGCGCGCGCGGCCGCGACAAGCGCCTTCAGCTTCTGTACCGCGACATCGTGCGGCAGGTATTCGAGCCCCGTCGTGGGCGCGAGCCAGAGATAGTCGGCAGGTATCTGCCGGAGCGCGGCTTCGATGAACCCGACCAGCTCGCTTTCGGTCTCCACCCGCGTGTTGCGCGCGTCGACGATCCCGAGGACGACCGTCTGGCGGAGCACGTTCAGCCTCTCGAGAGTGTGCGTTTCGCGGCTGCGGACATCCACGCCGACCTGCGCGACCGGGAACGCCGCGAGCGCGTCAAGAAGCGGATCGGCCGGGAAGAAATACGTCTGGAGCGCGAGCGGTACACCGGCGACAGCGAGACGCTCGATGGCCGCGCGTGCGAGAGCGAAGTGCTCCGGGTGCGCAACGAGCGCGGGCTCCTCGACGTCGACGAGCGTCGCGCCGGCCGCCCCGAGACCGCGGATCTCCGTCGCGATGGCGTCCGCCACCGCGAGGGTGCGATCCTCGAGAGACTTGTAATGGTGGTCCTCAGCGAGGGTCGCGAAGGTGAGTGGGCCGCACACGGCCGCCTTCACCTCACCGCGGGCGACGCCACGCGCGAACTCGAAGTCGCGCACCAGCGTCTTCCCCTCCGTCGTGATCGGTCCGGTGATGACCGGCTGCCGGAAGTAAGTGTTGTTGTCGTAGAAGCGCTCGAGCGGGCCACGATCGCAACCATTCCACGCGCGCGCGAACGGGGCGAGCAGATCGTCCCAGCGCACCTGGCCGTCGTTGATCACATCGAGGCCGGCCCAGTCGAGCTCTCCGATCGCCCACCGGGTGCTTTCGTCGAGCACACCGGAGAGCCCGTCGGCATCGAGCTCGCCGCGGTCGTGGCGGTGGAGCGCCCGGCGCAGTTCCTGGTTCTCGTCCGAGATCTTGGGATACGCACCGGTAACGGTCGTCTTCATGGGTTACTCCTTTACTTTCGGTCGCGGCAAAAGACCAGCGCGCTCGACGACGAGCGGAACGGCTTCGGGCCATTCGATCGAGTAGATGTGCACGCCGTGAACGCCGGGGAGCGCGCTTAGCGATTTGACCGTCTCGACAGCGATGGCGATGCCTTCCTGCTCGCCGTCGGCCGCCTTCTTGATCCGATCGATGATCTCCTGGCCGAGTGCGACGCCAGGCACCCGCATGATGCGTTCGGCCTGGTCGGCCGAGCGAAGGACGAGGACACCGGCGATGACCGCGGCCTCACGTCCACCGCCGACGCGCCGTAGCTCGGCCAGCCACTGGCTGAACGTCGCGAGATCAAAGACCGGCTGCGTCTGCACGAAGTCGGCGCCGGAGTTGATCTTCTCCACGGTCTTCTCGAGATCCGCGGCCATGGGTTTGGCGAACGGCGATGCGGTGCCACCGATGAAGTACTCGGGAGCCTGACGGATCTCGTCCCCGGATAAGAACTTGTGTTCGTCACGCATGGTGACCGCCATCTTGATCAGACCGACGCCGTCGAGGTCTTTCACGTGCACGGCGTCCGGGTGGTTGCCGTGCTTCGGGTCGTCGCCGCTCATGAACAGGAAGTTGGCGAGGCCAAGCGCGGCCGCGCCGAGGAGATCGGCCTGCAGCGCGATCCGGTTGCGATCGCGGCCGGTGATCTGAACGACAGGCTCGACGCCTGCCTCGCGGACCAACAGCGCCGCGGGGATCGCAGCCATCGCCACGACGCTGCGGTTGCTGTCAGTGACGTTGACGGCGTCGACGTTTCCGTTGAGCACCCCGGCTCGCCGCTTCACCGCCGCTCCCGATGCGCTCCGGGGCGGATTGAGCTCCGCGGTCACGACGAACTCTCCCTGCCGGAGGAGCGCTGCCAGGTTGCTCAAATGAAAAACGACCTCTCCATTTTCAAGAGAAGTCGCCCTTTACGGGTCGACCCTCTCTCATCTTTCCCTGTTCCACAGGGCCGGAGTTGGCACCGTAGCGGGCCTCCGCTGGTTGCCGAGGCGTCATCGGGCCGTTCCCTCAGCCTCTTCTGGATGAAAAAGGGATCGCGTCTGAACTTTCGCGGAATCGTAGCACGTACACTCTCGCCGTTCCCATGACCGAACGGCTCGTCGACCGGACCTTACGCGCGTTCACTGACGACCTGTCCTCCGATGCTCCCGTTCCTGGCGGAGGCAGCGCGGCGGCGTACGCGGGTGCGCTCGGATCAGCCCTCGCTGCGATGGTCGCCCGGATCGCGGCGAAGAAGTCAGACGACAGCTGGTTCGCCGACTACGTCACGGAGATGGACAATCTGCGCGCCGATTTCCTTCGCCTCGTCGACGACGACAGCGCCGCATACGGCGGCGTCGCCCAGGCGATGAAGCTGCCGAAGGCGACCGACGACGAGAAGCGTGAACGCACCGAGCGCATCCAGTCCGCGCTGCTCGCGGCATCGCGCGTCCCACTCGAGGTGGCCAAAACGAGTCGCCGCCTCCTGGACGCGTGCGAACGAGGGATCGCGAAATCAACGCCCGCGACGGCGAGCGACATCGGCGTCGGTGCCCTCATGGCCGAAGCCGCGCTCCGCGGGGCCTCGCTGAACGTGATGATCAACCTGGCATCCGTGAAGGACCCCGCGCAGGTGAAGGCGCTGTCCGAGGACCTCGACCGCGCGCTCGACGGCGCCGAAGCGCAGCGCAAACGGATCACTGACTTCGTCGAGACGCGCATCGCGCGCTGATGCGACTGCTGCACGGGCGACCGCTCGCGGAGCGGTTGAACGCGCGCTCGCGCGAACGATCCGACGCGCTACGTGCTCGCGATATCCATCCCACGCTGGCCGCGATCTCCGTCGGCATCGATCCGGCCGCGAACACGTACCTCCAGCGACTCGTCCGTGGCGGTAGGGCGATCGGCATAACCGTTCGCGACGTCTCGCTGAGTCGTGACACGACCGAAACCACGGTGGTCGCCGAGCTCGATCGCGCGAGCAGCGATCCAAGGGTCCACGGCGTCTTGCTCCTCACGCCCCTCCCTGGGAAGCTCGATGAGGGACATCTCGTCGACCGCATCGCAGCGGCAAAGGACGTCGAGGGAGTGAACCCGTACAACGTCGGGCTGCTGCTCGACGGCCGTCCGCGATTCGTACCGTCGACGGCCGAGGCGATCGTCGAGCTTCTGAAGTTCCACGAGATCCCACTCGGCGGTGCGGATGTCGCCGTGGTCGGACGCAGCACGGTCGTCGGCCGTCCGGCGGCGGCGCTGCTCCTCAATGAGGACGCGACGGTGACCGTCGCGCACAAACGAACGTCCAACGTCGCCGCTGTGACTCGCCGTGCCGCGGTCGTCATCGTCGCGGTCGGCCGTGCGGGGTTCCTTACTGGCGACATGATCTCGCCGGGCGCGACCGTGATCGATGCCGGGGTCAACGTGACACCGGCGGGTGTCGCGGGAGACGTCGATGCCGACAGCGTCGCGACCGTTGCGGGAGCGCTCAGCCCCGTGCCCGGTGGCGTCGGGACAGTTACGACCGCGCTACTTCTACGGAATGTGCTGACCGCCGCGGAGACACAGACCGCCGGCGGTTAGCTGAGGACCGGCTTGAGAACCTCGGTGAACAGATGTGCTCCATTCGCGTCGGCAATCAGCAACATCAAGACCTTCATGCGACCTCCCCTATCGCCTCGATAGCTCGAACGCTCTGCGCGAATAGCCCAAGGCTTCCTCCGCGAGACCACGTCGTGACAGTACGTCGCTGAGCTCCGCGTACATCTCTCCAAGCTCGGGACTCGGCCGATCCTGCAGCACATTGATTGCATCGCGCAGCACCTGCTCCGCCTCAGTCGCGTCCACCTTCTTGATCCCTCGAGCGAGTCCGATCGCCGCGGCGACCCCGAGCGCTGGGTCGCGGAGAACGCCGGCGCGTGCATGGGCGCTGCGGAGGCCCGCGATCCCAGCAGCTTCTTCGCCCGCTTCGACCTGGGCGAGGGACGCGGTCATTGCGATCCATGTCTCGAGCACAGGGTTCTCGGCTGCGCTTGCGAGCCGCTCTGCCTCGCGAAACGTCTCCATCGCTTTCGCACGATGGCCCACAGCAAGAAGACTTCTCGCGCGTTGGAAGCGGATCTGCGCGACGCGCGATCGATTGCGGATCGATTCGAACAGCGCCTCGCTTTTTCCGAGATAGGCGAGGGCCTTGTCGTAATCCTTCAGCTGATGAAAGGACATCCCGATCGCCCCGAACAATGAGGCAAGCCACTTCGGGTCACCGATGTCCGCGCCTTCGT
>DATEZK010000085.1:0-2976 GCA_035255665.1 Candidatus Limnocylindria bacterium | reverse complement strand
TCGTGATGACCTGGCACCAGCGCTCATCGTCGCTCCGGTCGGTGATCTCGACCTGCAGGAGCTGCTGGTGCGCGACGCACGCGGACGCGAGGAGCGCCACGGACCGGTCAGGTTCGTCCCGCTCCGCGGCCAGGCCGGATTCCGCGGATGAGCGCACTGCTGTTCGAAGGTGGCCGCATCCACGTCGGAGACGGCACCAGCGCCGAAGCGCTCCTCGCCAGAGACGGCCGCGTGGTCGCGGTCGGTCGGCGCGAGGAGCTGCGCCGCGAGGCCGGTGGCGCGGAGGCCATCGACCTTCGCGGCGGGCTCATGGTCCCCGGCTGGTTCGACGCGCACGTGCATTTCATCTGGTGGGCCGAGGCGATGGCGCGTCTCGACGTATCCGGCACGAAGACGGTCGAAGAGGCCCTCGATCTCATCGCGTCCCGCGCGCGCACTCTGCCGGAGGGCGCGTGGGTCCTCGGCGGCCGTTTCGACAAGAACACCTGGGGACGCTGGCCGACAGCGGTCGATCTCGATCGCGTGACCGGCGGACGGCCGGCGGTGCTGCGCAGCCGTGACGGCCACTCCCGTTGGCTCAACAGCGCCGCGATCGCGCGCGCGGGAATCACCCGCGACACCGCGACGCCTGAGGGCGGCGCGATCTTCCGCGACGACCGCGGCGAGGCGACGGGCGTGCTGCAGGAGAACGCGAACGTGCTGGCCGATGGGGTCATCCCGCCGCCGACCGACGAGCAGATGCTCGCCGACGCCCGTCGCGGCCAGACCGAGGCGTGGCGGCGCGGCATCACCGGCCTCGAAGACCTCGACCAATTCCAGGGACGTTCGCCGCGTGCGGTCATCGAGCGCATGCGCGACGCAGGAGAGCTCGCGCTGCGTGTCCACATGGGGATCCCGCACGCGCGGCTCGCCGACGCGCTCGAGCAGGGCATGCGCACCGGTGAAGGTGACCAGTGGCTTCGCACCGGCCACCTCAAGATCTTCACCGACGGCGCGCTCGGCTCGCAGACCGCCGCCCTCGAGGAGCCGTACGAGGGATCGCGCGACCGCGGGATCTTGACGATCGAACCTGGCCGGCTCGCGCAGGATGTGGCCGCGGCCGCCGCATCCGGTATCGCCGTCGCGATCCACGCCATCGGCGATCGTGCAGTGCACGTCGCGCTGGACGCGATCGAGCCGACCCGCTCGAGCGCTCCGCAGCTGCGTCAGAAGATCGAGCACGTCCAGCTTGTGCGCGCCGACGACCTCGCGCGCTTCGGCGCGCTCGGAGTCGTCGCATCGATGCAGCCGATCCATGCAACGAGCGACCGCGACCTCGCGGACCGGTATTGGGGCGCGGCGCGTGTGGCGCGCGCGTACCCGTGGCGAACGCTGCGCCGCACCGGCGCCGTGCTCGCGTTCGGATCGGACGCGCCGGTCGAGCCGATCGACCCGCTGCTTGGGATCCACGCCGCGGTGACCCGCCGGCGGCCACAGGACGACGACGCGTGGCGGCCGGAGCAGCGGCTCACGATCGAAGAAGCACTCGCCGGATATTCCGCCGGGCCGGCGTACGCGATGGCGAGCGAGCGCGTGTCGGGATCGCTCCGCGTCGGCATGCGCTGCGACGCGACAGTGGTCGACCGCGATCTCGCCCGGTGCTCGGAAGATGAGCTGCTCGACGTGCGCGTGCGCGCGACGATCACCGACGGCGTCGTGCGCTTCGCGGACGGGATCGGTTAGTTCAGCGTCCCCTTGCCTTCGCCGTGCGCGCGCAGCCGGACGATCAGGTCGCGAAGGAGCGTCGTTTCGCGCTCGAGCAGGTTCTTCTCCGCCTCGAGTCGCTGCGCGTCACTGGGGAACTCGAGGAGTCGCTGCCGCTCACTGGCGTCGACAGCCAGGCTGGCCGCGATCCGGTACGCGGCCTCGCGTGGTGGCACGGTCGCGAGCTCATCGACGATCGCACGGTCGCCGCGCGCGTCCTCGGTGACAGCCATCACCGCGACGATGTACTGGCCGTAGGCCTCGACCGCGACGGCGGCGCGAGCGGGCGCGCTGTCGCCCTCCTCCTCGTCGAGGTAGCGGACGCGTCCGACGAGATACGGCTCGGCGTCGGGGATCGTCTCCTCCACGGCGAAACGGCGACCGCCGCGCACCACGATGTACGAGCGGCCGTCGGAGAGCGGCGAGAAGGCCATGATCTTGGCCTCGGTCCCGATCGCGTACGGCTCGGCGGTGGGGCCGACGTCCTGGCCGGAACGGATCAGGGCCACACCGAACGGGCGGTCCTCGTCCATGCAGCGCCGCACCAGGAGCCGGTAGCGCGGCTCGAAGATGTGCAGCGGAAGCAGCATCTCGGGGAACAGCACGGTGGTGAGCGGAAAGAGCGGAAGCAGCTCCGCCATCGCCTCAACGGTACTCTCCGGTCCGTGACGGCCGCTGTCATCGACGCAGCGCTTCTCGAACGCGTCGTAGAACGCGCGATCTTCGGCGCTGTGCGGGCCATCGTGCTCCTGGGAAGTGCGGGCCGAGGGGACGCGACGGAGTGGAGCGACCTCGACGTCGAGAGGTGGGTCGAGAAGGAGGCAGATCGTCGTGACGACGTCGTCTCGCTCTTGGACGAGCGCCTCTTGATCATCCACACGCGCATCGTTGCCGAGGTGCGCGCCGAGCTCCGCTCGCCGGAGCGGGCGATCTGGGCGGTGCCCGCCTACCGCAACATGCGTGTGCTGCACGACCCACATGGGGACGCCGCGTCTGTCGGCGACGATGCGCGCGACTTCGACTGGGAGGATCTTCGCGATAGCGCAGACGCCGTGACGCGGCTGAATCTCGCGAAAAGCGTGGAGTTCGTGTTCAAGATTCGCGCGGCATCGGAGCAACGGAATGAAGGCTCTGCGCTGCACGCCGCTGTCGCCCTCGCCGGCAGATGTGCCGGTGCGGTCGCCGTCGCTCGCGGCTTGCTGGTCAGCACAGAGAACGAGTACTACGCGAAGG
>DATEZK010000084.1:0-2082 GCA_035255665.1 Candidatus Limnocylindria bacterium | reverse complement strand
CGCGTATCGCGCCGTCGTTCACAACTATGCGAAGCTCGACTACGAGAGCGTTGGAAGCTGGCTCGCCGGTCAGTCACCTCCACCGACGGCCGTCGCGCAGCGCGCGGCGCTCGATGCGCAACTGAGACTGCAGCTCGAGTGCGCGACGCGCCTTCGCGGGCTGCGCCGGCTAGCGGGCGCGCTGAACATCGAGTCGTCCGAACCCCAGGCGGTGGTCGTCGGCGGCCGTGTCGTGGACATCGCCGTGCCGCGGCGCAACATCGCGCACGAGCTGATCGAGGATTTCATGATCGCGGCCAACCGGGCGGTCGCGTTGCTTCTGCTCGAGCGCGGATCGATGTCGATTCGGCGCGTCGTGCGGCAGCCGCAGCGCTGGGATCGGCTCGTGCAGCTCGCCGCCGATTTCGGGGAGACGCTGCCTGACGCACCCGACAGCGGCGCCCTCGGCGCGTTTCTCGCGCGCCGTCGTGCGGCCGACCCCACGCACTTCGCCGATCTGTCGCTCACCGTGGTGAAGCTGCTCGGCCCGGGCGAATACGCCCTCGAGCGTCGTCTCGGTGACCGGCGCGAGGGGGGACACTTCGGGCTGGGTGTCGCGGACTACGTGCACTCGACCGCACCCAACCGTCGGTTCGTCGACCTGGTGACGCAGCGGCTGCTCAAGGCGACGGCGCAGGGCACCGCGATGCCTTACGCGGAAGCTGAGCTGGACGAGATCGCGCGGCGGTGTACGGAACGTGAGCGCGAGGCGAAGAAGGTCGAGCGCGCGATGCGCAAGCGCATCGGAGCCTACTTTCTCCGCGATCGCGTCGGCGAGTCGTTCGTCGCCACCGTCACCGGCAAATCCTCGAAGGGCATGTGGGTTCGTGTCCTCTCGCCGCCGGTCGAAGGGCGCCTCGCGCGTGGCGCGGAGAGGGCCGACGTGGGCGACACGATGCGCGTCCGACTGACCCGCGCCGACGCGGAGAGGGGACTCATCGATTTCGAGCCGGAGACGGTCGCGCGCGATCTGCCGCGCAAGATCGAGCGGCAGCGCCGCAAGCGGCGCGCGGCCGATGCGCTCCGAGCCCGGTTAGGCGAGCGGTTCGAAGCGACGGTGACCGGCGTCTCCCGACACGGTGTCTGGGTGCGACTGGACGAGTCACTCCCCGACGGGACGCCGATCGAGGGGAAAGTCGTCGCGGGCTACAAGGCGCTGCTCGGCGCAAGCGGCAAGCGCGTGCTGCTGACGCTCGTCGGCGTCAACACAGCGCTTGGGTTCATCGACTTCGAGTACGCCGAGGGTGTCGAGCTTCGAAAGCGTGAGAGGGTGGAGCGTAAGCGCGAAGCTGCGCGCGCGTTGACGGGGCGCATCGGGGAGCGGTTCGAGGTCGAGGTTACAGGCGTGACGCCGAAGGCGGTATGGGTGCGGACTGTCGATTCCGGGGTAGAGGGGCGGCTCGTGCGTGGGCTGAAGGGTCTCGCAAAAGGTGATCGTCTTTCCGCTGTGTTGCTCGAGGCGGACGACGAGCGGGGCTACATCGACTTTGCGCGGGAACTCACTGCCTAGGGTACAGGGAAGAGTTAAACAGGAAAGAGCCGCTTCCCTGAAGTGGCTCTTCCCTGTTAACTGTTCCCTCAACCCTCGGTAGTTAGGCGAGCTGCCCGATCGGTGGCCGGCTCCCCGAACAACGACGGGTGCAGCAGCGCCGCCATCGTCTCGACGCCATCGACCACCCTCGGCCCCGGCCGACTCGCGAGCGCGTTCGCGTCGATCGCCCACGCGGCTCGCCCGCGCGCCCACGCCCAGCCCTCCGACCCGAGAACACCCGACGCCTCACGAGTCGCCCGCGCCAAGTCGTATCCGCACGGGGCGAAGACGAGCACCTCCGGTGCCGCGCTCGCCACCTCGGCCACCTCAATCGCGCGAGAGTGCGCGCCCGGCGCCGCCAGGGCGTCGACCCCGCCGGCACGGTGCACCATCCCGGGGACCCAGTGGCCCGCGGTGAAGACCGGGTCTGTCCACTCCAGCACCGCCACGCGCGGACGCGGAGCATGAGCGGCGCCGAGCCGGTCGTGCACGTGCCGTAAGCGGGTGTGCAG
>DATEZK010000083.1:0-2466 GCA_035255665.1 Candidatus Limnocylindria bacterium | reverse complement strand
TCGTCCCCTACGCCGAGACTGCCTTCGGCCTCCGGCCTCGGCGAGCCACCGCTTGTCCTGGCATCCCGCCGGCACAGTCGTCGCAGAGATCCGCCTGCTTCGCGCCGCGGCGTGCATCGGTAAAGGTCAGCCGAAGCGTGGCGCCCTTTCCTTCACCGACTTCCTTACCGCAGTTGTCGCAAACAAGCACTGTCTTGCGAGCCAAGTTGAGTCCTCCTATTTCGATTCGATTGCGGAGAGCGTAAACAAAAACGCCGCGTAATTCTACGCCGCGGCGCGCGACTGGCGAATACGCCAGGAACGGAGTAGCGAAATGAGGGCGCGCTCTTCCGGCTCGAGCTTCGTATTCCGCGCGCGCACGACGCGCAAATGGCGCGGGCGAAAGTCGTCGATGGTTCGCCCGTCGAGATACTGGTCGACAACGGCTGGACTGACGTACGATGTTCGCGCCACTGCGGGCGTGTTGCCGAGCTTCTCGCCGACGGCGCGCATCACCGCCGCTACGGCCCGCTTTCCATCCGTCTCGGTCTCTGGAACCCCTCGCTCGGCGAGGTTGATCGCTGCTGTCAGCGTCCCGCCCCAGGTACGGAAGTCCTTGGCGGTGAACTCGTCGCCCATGTGCTCCCGGACGTACTCGTTCAGTTTCCGCGCCGTCAGGTTGTAGATCTCGTCGCCGGTGCGGTACCGGAAGAGGCGCGGACCGCCTTCGAGGTTGCGAAGCACGCGGATCGCGTCGGCTAATTCGTCGTCGACGATCGCGGTATGAATCAGCGCGCGCTGCTTGCCGCGGTACTTGAAGGTCACGCGGTTTCCCCGCACGGCGACGTGGGTCTTCCTCAGGGTCGTGATGCCGAACGTGCGGTGTTTCTTCACGTAGCGGTCGGAGCCGACCCGAAACCAGCCGAGATCGATCAGACGAAGCGCAACCGCGCTCGTCCACTCGCACGTCAGTTCCTCGTCGTCGAGGTGTTTCGCCATCGCCGCGCGGAGGTCCGGCAGACGCTCGGCGAAACGGATCAGCTTGTCGTACTTCTCCTGCTCCTGCTTCGCCCGGTAGGCCGGGTGGTACAGGTACTGGGTCCGTCCCGCCGAGTCCACACCCGTGGCCTGAAGCTTCGCGCCCGGGCGTGGCGAGATCCAGACGTCTTTCCAGGCCGGCGGGATGGCAAGCGACTCGATTCGCTCCAGCTGCTCGGGGCCGGTGATGCGTCTGCCCCGGGCGTCCTCGTAGCGGAAGTGCCGCCGCGAGCCGACCCGTCTCCATCCTCCCTTCCTCGCCATCGTCCCCGTTCTCTCTCCCGTGCCGCGCGGTTTCAATCCACGCCTACAATCGCCGCCGATGGACGCCAACACGATCGTCGTGCTCGAGGGTGACGAGACCGGGCAGGAGCTGCTCGAGGAATCGCTCCGAGTGCTCACGCCCGACGTCACGGGGATCGAGCTCGATCTCCCGCGCTTCGATCTCTCACTCGAGTCCCGGCGGGAGACGAAGAACGCGGTCGTTCACGAAGCCGCGGCCGCGATTCGCGAGCACGGGCTGGGCCTCAAAGCGGCGACGGTCACGCCGGAGGGGGCAGGCGACGTGGGCTCGCCGAACCGGATCATCCGCGAGGACATCGGCGGGAAAGTGATCGTGCGTACCGGCCGCCGCATTCCCGGCGTCGTCCCGCTGGGCGGCGTCCACGCGCCGATCTCGGTCGTCCGGATGGCGGTGGGCGACGCCTACGGCGCGAAGGAATGGCGCGAAGGGAATGGCGAGGACGAGGTTGCCTTCCGGACCGAGCGGATCGAGCGTCGCATCTGCCGCGCGGTCGCCGAGTTCTCGTTCCGACTGGCCGAGCGCACTGGGGCCAAGGTCTTCGGCGGGCCGAAGTACACGGTCAGCCCGGTCTACGAGGGGATGCTCAAGGAGGAGATGGACGCGGCCGCGGAGCGCCACACCGACGTGCCCTACGACCCGCAGCTGATCGACGCGACGTTCGCGTACCTGGTCACGTCCAGCGGGGCGCCGCTCGTGATCCCGGCGCTCAACCGAGACGGCGACGTGCTCTCCGATCTCGTGCTGCCGCTGTTCGGCTCGATCGCAGGCGCAGAGTCGCTGCTCGTGGCCTTCGACGACGACTACGTGCCCGATGCGGTCATGGCCGAGGCGGCACACGGGACCGCTCCGTCGCTCCAGGGCAAGAACGTCGCAAACCCGATGGCGATGATCCTGGCCGCGGCATCGCTCCTCGGCTACGGAAACGAGGAGGCGCAGCAGGCTGGGCGCGCGATCCGCGAAGGCTGTCTTGAGGCGGTTGCCGACGGCGTCCGCACGGCCGATCTCGGCGGTCACACGGCGACGGACGAGTTCACCGACGAGGTGATTCGCCGGGCGAAGCAGAAGCTGGACGTCTGGGCGGCGCTCTAGGACCCTCCTAGGCGGCGCGGATCTCGCTGAGCTCGCCGTCGGCCCAGGCCGCGAGG
>DATEZK010000082.1:0-2215 GCA_035255665.1 Candidatus Limnocylindria bacterium | reverse complement strand
CTCGCGGCGCCGGTCGGCTCCATCGTCTGCGGCGACGCCGAGACGATCGCGAAGGCGCGTAGGGTCCGGAAGCTCCTCGGCGGCGCGATGCGCCAGGCCGGCGTCATTGCCGCCGCGGCGCTCGTCGCGCTCGACGAGATGCGCGATCGACTCATAGAAGACCACCGCAACGCGAAGGCGCTCGCGACCGGACTCGCGCAGATCGATGGCGTGCGCATCGACGCGTCGAAGGTGGTCACGAACATCGTGTCCTTCGAGATCGATGCGGCGTGGATGGACGTCGGAGCGTTCCAGAAGGCCTGCGCCGAGCGCGGTCTGCGGTTCTCGCGCTACCTCGGGAACTCCCCCCGCCTGCGCGCGGTCACGCACAACGACGTGAGCGCGGCGGACGTGGAGGCTGGGCTCGAGATCGCGAGGGCCGTGCTCTCGAAGACAAGAGCGCCGGCCCTCAGCGCCTAGCTATTTTTCCTTCTTGTCCTTGTCGGACTTGTCCTTGTCGTTGCCCTTGCCGGTCTGAGCTGTCGCGTCCGCCGTCACGGTCGTCTGCTTTGTGAACGAACCGGTGAGCGTCGGCGACGAGAAGCTGACGCGGAGCGTGTAGTCGCCCGGCGCGAAGCCGCGGGTGTCGACGTTCACGTGGTACATGCTGCCGTTCCAGGTCACCGAACCGGTCGGGTTGGCGCTGTAGGTGTAGCCGGTGACCACCGCTCCCGAGGCATCCAGCACGTCCACGCGGACGGTGGAGTCGAACACGGGCGTGCCGTCGGCACGGAGGACCGAGAACTTGACCGGCAGGAGCCTGCCGACCGTGAACGAGCTCTCGACCGGCTCGTGCCACTGGAAGCTGAACCTGCGAACGTTGACGGTCAGGGTGCCCGAGCCGCTGTCGCCCTCGCTGTCGGTCACGGTCACGGTGACCGTGTACGTGCCGGCCGTGCCGTACACGTGGTCGAGCAGGAACGACTTGCCGGTCAGCGTGAGCGCCCGGCCGCCTGAGCCGTCGCCGTAGTCGACCGTCGCCCAGTAGGTCTCGGTCGTCCCAGGATCGCCGAAGGTGCCGGCTCGGCGAAGGGTCGAGTCGAAGGTGAGATCGACGGAGCCGCTCAGGTACACCGTCGGCGCGACGTTGGTCACGGTGACCTGGAAGGAATCGGTGCCGGACGCGCCGGCGTCATCGGTGACGACGACGCTCACGACGTAGCTGCCCGGCTCGAAGAGATGCTCGAGCGTGAAGGTCTTGTTCGCGGCGAGCGCGAGCGGCGCGCTGGCCGAGCCGTCGCCGTAGTTGACGGTCGCGGTCCATGAGGTCGATGCGTCTTCATCGGTGAAGCTGGCGACGCGCGAGAGCGCGACGCCCTCGTCCAGATTCGCGTCCGGACCGAGTGTGACGACCGGCGCTTCGTTGGTGCGCATGTCGTGGACGTACAGCTGCATGCCGGTGCTCGGCGGCGTCGGCACGAGGTTGGCCGCGGTCGAGCCGAAGAGCGCAAGACGGCCGTCGGACGAGACCGAGGCGCCCACGCTTCCGGCGGTGGCCTGCTGGCCGGCGTCGTTCTTCGAGGCAAGGCTGAAGGTCCGCGTCACGCGGTCGTACAGGAAGATGTCGGCGGTGCCGTTCACGTCGTTTCCGACGAACTTGTCGTCCGTCGAGTGGAAGCCCACCCAGCGGCCATCCGCTGAGATCGATGGCGCGCGGCTGTCGGTGCCGGCGAATGTGTTGGTGGTGTACGACGCGAACACCGTCGCGCCCGCCGCGCGGTCACGGAGGTACACGTCCCAACCGGTGCTGCCCGCCTGGGTGCCGTCCATGTCGCGGGGATCGAGCTGCGCCGTTGTCTCGAAGACGACCTGGCGGCCGTCGAACGAGAGCGCCGGCGCGAGCGAGTTCTTATTGGCGACGACCGCACCCGTGGTCGTGAGCGACTCCAGCGTGGTCGTGCCGAGCTCGAGATCGCGCACGAAGACCTGTCCGATGTGCGATACGGCGAGCGGCGAGAAGTTCGCGGCCAGCGAGACGAAGGCGACGACGTGGCCGTTGCCAGAGAGCGCGGCAGACGTGCTGTTGTCGTTGCCGGCCGCACCCGCTGCGTCAACCGACGCGCGCGTGACGACGCCGGTCGCCATGTCTTTCACGTAGACCTGCTGCCTGCCGTTGTTCGGCGTCGCAACGAGGTTGGTCGAGCTCGAGGTGAACGCGACATAGCGGCCGTCGTCG
>DATEZK010000081.1:0-4455 GCA_035255665.1 Candidatus Limnocylindria bacterium | reverse complement strand
CGAGAGCGACAAGGTCGCCCTTCCGCTTGTAGACGTAGGGCTGCGGCGGCTCGCCGCGGACCAGCCGGGCGAGATTCGTCGCCGCTGCGGGCGCCTGGAGGACCGCCACCTGCGCGAGCATCGGCAGCGGCTTCCCCTCCTGCTCGAAATGCGCGGCGTCGCCGATCGCGAGAACGTCGTCGCGTCCGCCGACGCGGAACGAGGTGTCGACGATCAGTCGCCCGTCCTTCGCATGCGGCAGGGCGACCGCGGCGACGATCGGGTTGGTCTTCACTCCACCTGCCCAGATGACCGTGTGGGCGGTCAATGTCCGACCGTCTTTCGTTCGCAGCGTGCCCTCCCCCACCTCGGAGACGAGCGTCTTCAGCATGGTTCGCACGCCGAGCTGGTCCAGTCGGCGCTGCGCGATGGCGGAGAGGCGCGGGTCCATGGCCGGCACGACGCGGTCGGCGCCATCGATGACGGTGATCGATGGCTCGTGACGCACGTCGATGTTGGGATAGATCCCGCGCAGCGTGTGATCCATGAGGTCGCGCATCGAGGCCGCGAGCTCAACGCCCACCGGGCCGGCACCGACGATCGCGAACGACAGCAGCTCGCGCCGGCTCGCGGGGTCATCCAGTAGCGCGGCGTCCTCGAATGTGGAGAGGATGCGATGCCGGACCGCGCGACCATCCTCGAGCCATTTGACGACGAGCGCGTGCTCTCTGACGCCCGCGATGCCGAAGTCGTTGGTCACGCTGCCCGGCGCGATGACGACGTGGTCATACGGGACCTCGGCGTCCTCGGTCCTCACCGTCTTCTTCTCGACGTCGATCGCCTGCACTTCCGTGCGCAGGAAGCGGAATCCGGCTTTCGCAAGGGGCACTCGCAGCGGGTACGCGACCGCGTGCGGCGGGAGCTCGCCCGTGGCGACCTGGTAGAGCAGCGGTGTGAACAGCGAGTAGTTGGAGCGGTCGATGAGCGTGACCTCCGCCTCGCCACGCCGTAGCCGCTTCTCGAGGTGGCGGACGAGGTGCAGCCCGCCGAAGCCACCACCAACGATGACGATGCGCTTGGCCGTCACGCGGGGACTCGCGTCTGCCGTACCTGCAGCAGCGCAGCGAGCAGCGCACCCACCGCGAAGACGAGACCGATCGCCATCGCGATGATGCCGCTGAAGGCCCGCAGCACTATCAACACGACGGCGAGCGTGGTGAATCCGATGGCGGTGTAGCCCAGCAAGCGCGCGGCCGCGCCGCCTCGCCAGCACGTGAGCGCGTACCCGAGATTCACGGCGGCCATCAAGGTCCACTCGGCGAAGCTACGCAGTGATTCCAGCGCGGTCGACGCCGCGATCGCCGACGCGACGATGACGACCCCCTGCGCGGTCAGGAGAGGTCGTAGCGCGAGAGCCGCATGTTCACTGCGTGTCGCGAGCACAGCGGCTACGAGAACGAGCGCCGCGGCGTCGACAGCGATCCACATCACCGCGAACGGACTCATGACGGCGCGCTCGCGGACTGCTCCCCTTCGACGCGCGTGAGCTCCTCGATATACGCGCGCGTGATCGGGTCGTCGGCGTCGAGCGTGCGTGCGTGCTCGAGCCGCTCGCGCGCCGCCGCGAAGTCACCCGCTCGCATATGAGCGAAGCCCGCGTCGGCGAGATACGCGGCCTCGGCCGGCCGGAGCGCGGCTGCACGTTCGAGCGCGCCGACCGCTTGTTCGACGTCGTTCGCCATCAGGAGCGCGACGCCGAGCTCATGCAGCGCATCCGGATGCTCGGGCCATAGCTCGAGGACCCGCGCGAATGACGCGAGAGCGGCCTCCGCGTCGCCGAGGTGGCGGCCGAGCAGACCGAGACCGAAGTGCGCTTCCCAGAGGTCCGGCTCCGCCGCGAGCGCGGCTTCGAACGCCGCCTTCGCCGCGGCGAAGCGCGTGGCGTCCCCCTCGACGGCACCTTTGCCCGCGGTCTCCAGCTCTCGCTCGAGCTCGGCGTGGCGGATCCCGAAGCGAAGACGGCGCGCTTGTCCCGCGATCTCGCCGGTCTTCTCGATCTTGAGCAGCGTGTCGAGCTCGCGCCGGGCGCGTTCGGTGTCCCCTGTTTCGTAGACCGCGCGCGCGAGGTTGAGCCGAACGATCGCGGGACCGCGCGCGACGACTGCTGCCTCGTAGCGCGGGATCGCATCCGCGCTATCACCGCGCGCGTGTAGAGCCGCGGCATACGACGCGTGGAGCTCCCAGCCCGCCGCTCCGGCCGCGATGGCTCGTGCGAATGCCGCGCGGCCCGTCTCGAGATCGCCCCGCTGGAGCGCGATGATCGCCGTGAGCTCCTGCGCGGCGGCATACGCATCGCTCGTCGGAGCGATGCGGCGCAGGTGCGCGAACGCCGGCCCACTCGCGCCGGCATTGGCGTACAGCTCGGCGAGCCGCACGACCTCAGCGTCGGGAAGCGGATGGACCGCATGGGCGTGCTCGAAGGCGACGATCGCCTCGTTGATGTGACCGCCCTCCGCGCGGAGCTTGGCAAGGATGTAGTGCGCGCGCCACGCGCGTGGTTTGATCACGGTGAAGTCCTCGAGCGCGCGCATCTGTCGAGCGCTGTCGTCCCGCTCGAGCGACTCGGCGGCGAGCACGAGGAGCCGCTCTTCGGCGGCGGTGCAGTCAACGTCGGCTCCGACTGCGGCCAGATAGCGCTCCAGCGCGCGACCGATCGCCTCATCCGCATCGGGCGGATCGCTCTGGCGCAGCAGCGTCGCGGTCACCTCCTCATCCATGCCTTCGAGGAGCGCCGCGTACGCGGTCTCGTTCGCCGCGGCGGGCGCATCGGATCCCGCGCTCCCCGCTCCCACCGCTCGCGCCAGCCAACGCGCGAGCGCGGGCTCCGCCGTCGCGAGTGTCCCGGGTGGGGTCGCGATGGAACGCGTCGCGCGGACCGTTCCCGAGCCGACGTCGACGAGCGTGACCTCGAGGCGGCGCGATCCGCCGTCCTCGCGATACGTGCCCGTCAGCGCGTACGCCGCGCCCAGCGACCGTCCGTACTCCGCCGCGAGGTCGGCGGCGGGAGATGACCCGAAGACGAGATACCCGGCGTCGCTCGTGGCCTCGGGCATCGCGACCAGGAACACCGGCCGGACGTCAATCGCCTCGTCGCGGGCAAAGCGCTCGACGAGACGCGCCGCCAGCTGGCGCGCCCACGCGCCCGCGCGCGGCGTTGTGCCACGCGCCCCGAACGGGATCACCGCGACGATCGGGCGCGCCGCGGTCATGCCCTGCTCAGCGCCAGCGGATGCGCCAGTACTTGCGCTTGCCCACTTTGATCACCGGCTCGGTCGAGGTGGGGACCATGGTCTCGAGGTCCGCCTTTGACCCATCGACGCTGACGCCACCTTGATTGACGAGGCGCAGCGCATCGCTGCGGCTGGTCGCGATCTTCGAATCGCGGAGCAGCTCGACGATGTTGACCTCGGCCTGCCCGTCCTTCTCGACCTCGACCGTCGGCATCTCCTCCGGCTGCTCGCCCCCCGTGACCTGCTTGCCGAAGGCGACCCTCGCGTCGTCGGCGGCCGCCGGCGTATGCAGCTCGCTCGTGATCTGCCACGCGAGCTTCTCCTTCGCTTCCTTCGGATGCAGGTCCTTGTTGCCGATCGCGCCGAGGATCTTGTTGACCTCTTTGCGCGGCATCTCCGTTGCCCACTCGAAGTAGTGAGGCATGAGCTTGTCCTCGATGGACATCACCTTCCCGTAGATCTCGTTCGGCGGATCGGTGAGCCAGATCGCCGTCTTCGGCTTCGACTTGCTCATCTGCATCCCGTCGAGCCCCTCGAGGAGGTGGTTGATGAGGAGGTTCTGCGGTCGCTGCCCGACCTGCTCCTGCAGCTCGCGGCCGGCGAGGATGTTGAACAGCTGGTCGGTGCCGCCGACCTCCACGTCGGACTCGATCGCGACCGAGTCGTAGGCCTGCAGCAGCGGATAGAGGAGGTCCTTGATCGGGATCGGCGTCTTCTTCTCAAGGCGTTTGCGGAACTCTTCGCGCGCGAGCATCTGCTGCGCCGTGAAACGCGACGCGAGCTCGATGACGTCTCTCAGGCCGAACTTCCCGAACCACTCGGACTGGTTGACGACGCGTGTTCCCTCGCGCGGCACGATGAGGTGGAACTGTTCGAGATAGGTCTCGGCGTTCCTCAGCACCTTCTCGTGCGACACCATCGGACGCGACTCGTCCTTGTCCGTGGGGTCGCCGATCTGCGTCGTCCAGTCGCCGACGATGAGCACGATCTCGTGTCCCCACTGCGCGAGCTTGCGCAGCTTCCGGAGGGGCACGACGTGGCCGAGGTGGAGGTTCGGGTGTGTCGGATCGAAGCCCTGTTTGATACGCAGCTGACGGTCCCCGGCGCGCAGGCTGGCGGCGAGGTCCTCGCGAACGATCACCTCGGCCATCCCACGGGTCAGGAACTCGGCAAGCTCGGCGTCATC
>DATEZK010000080.1:0-4019 GCA_035255665.1 Candidatus Limnocylindria bacterium | reverse complement strand
CACGACACGGCCGGTCGGATCCGCACGATGAGCACGCCTGGTCGCTACGGCCAGTTCGGCGGGCAATTTCTGCCCGAGACGCTGATGCCCGCGATCGCCGAGCTCGAGACCGCGTTCGAGACCGCGCGCGCGGACGAGGCGTTCCAGCAGGAGCTCGACCGTCTCCTGCGCGAGTGGGTCGGGCGTCCGACGCCGCTCTCTGATGCGTCGCGGCTCGCGAAGCTGGTGGGGCTGCGGCGCGTGATGCTGAAGCGCGAGGATCTGACGCACACCGGTGCGCACAAGATCAACAGCGCGCTCGGGCAGGCGCTCCTCGCGCGTCGGATGGGGAAGCAGCGGATCGTTGCCGAGACCGGTGCGGGTCAGCACGGTGTCGCGAGCGCAGCGGCGTGCGCGCTCCTCGGCCTCGAGTGCGTCGTGTACATGGGCACCGAGGACATGCGCCGGCAGGCGCCGAACGTCTTCCGCATGCGTCTGCTCGGCGCCGAAGTTCGACCCGTCGAGGCCGGCAGCCGCACGCTGAAGGACGCGGTGAATGAGGCGATACGCGACTGGGTGACGAACGTCCGCACGACGTACTACCTGCTCGGCTCCGCGATCGGGCCGCATCCGTATCCGACGGTGGTGCGCGAGTTCCAGGCGATCATCGGCCGCGAGGCGCGCGCGCAGTGGCTGGAACGGGTCGGCGCGCTGCCGAGCGTCGTCGTCGCGTGCGTCGGTGGGGGCTCGAACGCGATCGGGATGTTCAGCGCGTTCCTCGACGACAAGGCGGTGCGACTGCGCGGCGTCGAAGCGGGTGGTCTCGGCGTCGAGAGCGGCAAGCACGCGGCGTCGATCGGCGGCGGCAGGGTCGGCGTGCTGCACGGTACGCGCAGCTACGTCCTGCAGGACGAGCACGGGCAGATCCGCGAGACACACTCCGTTTCAGCGGGTCTCGACTATCCCGGCGTCGGACCCGAGCACGCGTTCCTGCACGACACCAACCGCGTCGAGTACGTTTCGCGGACCGACGCGGAGGCGCTCAAGGCCTTCGGAGCGCTCTCGAAGACCGAGGGCATCATCCCCGCGCTCGAGCCCGCTCACGCGATCGCCGACCTCGCGCATATCCGCACGCGCTACGGCGCGGACACCGACGTGCTCGTCTGCCTGTCGGGCCGCGGCGACAAGGACCTCGAGACCGTGATGCAAGCCGGGGAGACCAAGTGACGGTCGCCGTGACGGGAGCGCTGCGCCTCGAGCGCGCCTTCGCGCGCGCACGCGCGGAGAGCCGTCTCGCCGTTGTCGTCTACCTCACCGTCGGCTACCCCGACCGCGCGTCGACCGGCGCCTTGCTCCGGGCCGCGCTCGATGGCGGCGCGGATGTGCTCGAGCTCGGCGTGCCGTTCAGCGATCCGCTCGCCGACGGCACCACGGTGCAGCGCGCCGGCGAGGCAGCGCTACGCAACGGCGTCACGCTCGCCGACTGCCTGTCCGAGGCGGCCGCGGTCGTGCGCGAACGCGATGCGCCGGTCCTCTTCATGGGCTACACCAATCCCTTCATGCAGTACGGCTTCGCGCGCCTTGCCACGGATGGCGCTCATGCGGGAATCGCCGGCGTCATCGTTCCCGACATGCCGGCGGAGGAGAGCGCCGAGCTCGATTCCGCGCTCGCGCCGGCGGGCCTCCTTCGCATCGACCTCTACGCGCCGACGACGCCGAACGAGCGTCTCGCGAAGCTGCTCCCGCGCGCGCAGGGGTTCGTGTACTGCGTGTCGCTCACCGGGGTGACGGGCGCGCGACGCGCGCTCGCGTCGGATGTCGCCGAGTTCGTCGGGCGTGTCCGGCGTCACACGACCCTGCCTATCGCGGTCGGCTTCGGCATCAGCGCCCCCGATCACGTGTCCGCGCTGCGTGGCACCGCCGATGGCATCGTCGTCGGCAGCGCGGCGATCGACGTCGTGACGAATGCGCAGCCCCAGCGCCGTGCGGACGAGCTGCGCGAGTTCGTCGCGTCGCTCGCGGCGGCGGGGAGGGCGTGATGGCGGTGCGCGGTGTCCGCGGCGCAACGACGGTGCAGGCGAACGACGTGAAGGCGATCTTCGACGCCACGTCCGAGCTGCTCCGCATCCTCACGGAGCTCAACGGTCTGCGCCCGGACGACATCGGCTACGTGTGGTTCACGGTCACGCCTGATCTCGATGCGGCCTTCCCGGCGGACGCGGCGCGCGCTGGACTCGGGTGGACGGACGTGCCACTCATCTGCGGCCGCGAGATCCCGGTCCCCGGCGCGCTCGGAATGTGCGTGCGCGTGCTCATCGCGTGGAACACGCCGAAGTCGCAAAAGGAGATCCGGCACGCGTTCCTGCGTGGGGCGAAGTCGCTGCGGCCGGCCTGGGCGGTCGAACTGCCTAACGGCGGCGGAGGCACCTAATGCTCGTCGTCATGAAGCGCGGTGCCTCGCAGCGGGAGATCGACGCGGTCGTCGCGCGCATCCAGGAGTTCGGCATCACGCCGATCCCGCTGCCAGGCGCCGAGCGCATGGCGATCGGTACGTTCGGCTCGACGTCGCGCGCGGCGGCCGATGCGGTGGAGTCCCTGCCGGGCGTCGCGGAGGTCGTGCCGGTCAGCCGTCCGTTCAAGCTCGCGTCGCGCGAGGTCATCGCGGACGACACCGTCGTTCGCGTCGGCCCGGTGGCGATCGGTGCGGGAGCGCCGCTCGCGTTCATGGCCGGGCCGTGTTCGGTCGAGTCGCGCGAGCAGACGCTCGCGACCGCACGCGCGGTGCGGGCCGCGGGGGCGACGATCCTGCGCGGCGGCGCGTTCAAGCCGCGGTCCTCGCCGTACAACTTCCGTGGCCTCGGCGCCGCGGGCCTCGACATCCTCGCGGAGGCGCGTGCGGAGACAGGACTCGCGATCGTGACCGAGGTCCTCACGCCGGGCGATGTCGAGGCGGTGGCTCGCGTCGCGGACTGTCTGCAGATCGGCGCGCGCAACATGCAGAACTTCGCGCTGCTCGATGCGGTCGGCGATCAGCCCAAGCCGGTCCTGCTGAAGCGCGGCATGGCGGCGACCGTCGAGGAGCTCCTCCTGTCCGCGGAGTACGTGCTGGCACGCGGCAATCGGAACGTCATCCTGTGCGAGCGCGGCATCCGCACCTTCGAGAAGTACACGCGCAACACCTTCGATGTGAACGCGATCCCGCTCCTGAAGCGCCTCACGCATCTCCCCGTCGTCGGCGATCCGTCGCATGGCACGGGCAAGTGGTATCTCGTCGCGCCGGTCGCGCTCGCGGCCGTGGCGGCCGGTGCGGATGGGCTCATCATCGAGGTGCATCCGAGCCCCGACCATGCCCTGTCCGATGGCTTCCAGTCGCTCACGTTCGACAACTTCGCGACTCTCGTCGGTCGTGCCGATGCCGTCGCGCGCGCGATCGGGCGCGGTGTGCCGGACGCGGCGCCGGCTTGAACGTCGCCGTCGCTGGCCTTGGTCTCATCGGAGGCTCGCTCGCGCTCGCGCTCAAGACTCGCCACCGCGTCACCGGATTCGATGTCGACCCGAGGACGCGTGACGGCGCGCGTGCCGCGGGCGTCGATACAGTCGACCGTCTGGAAGATGTGCTGCCCGCGGACGTCGCGATCGTCGCGACACCGCTGGCGTCCATCGTGACCACCCTGGCGTCCCTGTCCGAACGTGGCGGCTCGGCGGTGCTCGTGGAGGTGGGGTCGCTGAAGGCCGCCGTCGCCGCGTTCGCCGAGACCGCGCCAGAGACGGCGCGGATCGTGGGCATGCATCCGATGGCGGGCGCCACGACCGCCGGTTTCGCGGCCGCGCGCGCCGAACTGTTCCGCGGTCGGCCGTTCCTCATCGTGCCGACCGCGCGATCAGATGCGGGTGCAATGGCCGTCGCAGGCGACATCGCGCGCGACGCGGGAGGTGTCGCGACGGTGTGCTCGGCGGTCGTGCATGACCGCGCGATGGCGTACCTACTCGCCGCACCCCTTGCTGCCGCGAGCGCCCTGGCTGTCGCCGGCGCCGAGGCA
>DATEZK010000079.1:0-5468 GCA_035255665.1 Candidatus Limnocylindria bacterium | reverse complement strand
GATGAAGCCCTCCGACGCCTTGTGGTCGAACTGGTCGCCCTTGCCGTACGTCGCAAGCGCGGTCGAGTACAGCGAGTGCGGCGAGCGGCGGCCGGCGACATGGGCGGCGCCGCGGTGAAGTCGCATGCGTATCTCGCCGCTAACGAAGCGCTGCGTGCTGCGCACGTAGGCCGCGAGGTCCTGATGGTGTGCGGTGAACCACAGGCCGTTGTAGACGAGGTCGGCGTACTCCTGAGCCAGCTTCGCCTTGAAGCGCAGCGTCTCCTTCGTCAGCACCATGTCCTCGAGCGCGCGGTGCGCGGCGTGAAGGATCACCGCCGCCGGGGCCTCGTAGATCTCGCGCGACTTGATCCCCACGAGGCGGTTCTCGATCTGATCGATGCGGCCGACGCCGTACTCCCCGCCGAGCTTGTTCAGGCGCTCGATGAGCGCGACGCCTTCGACTGCTTTTCCGTCCAGGCTGATCGGCAGTCCTTCGCGGAATCCGATGACGATCTCGCGCGGCTTCGCGGGGGCCTCGTCGGCATCGACGGTCCACTGGTAGACGTCACGCGGCGGCGCTCCCCACGGATCCTCGAGCACGCCGGCCTCGATCGACCGTCCCCAGAGGTTCTCGTCGACGCTGTATGGGCTCTTCTTCGTCGCCTCGACCGGGATGCCGCGCTCGCGCGCGTACTCGATCTCCTCGTCGCGCGTCATGTTCATGCCGCCGCGCATCGGCGCGATGACCTTGAGATCCGGCGCGAGCGCGCCGACCGCGAGGTCGAAGCGCACCTGATCGTTGCCCTTGCCGGTGCAGCCGTGCGCCACGAAGCGCGCGTTCTCCTCGCGCGCCGCGTCGACGAGCAGCTTCGCGAGCAGCGGACGGCCCAGCGCGGTCGCGAGCGGATAGCGCTCCTCGTACAACGCGCCAGCTTGAAGCGCGGGCCAGACGAAGAACCGCACGAAGATGTCGCGCGCGTCCTGCACGATCGCCTTGCGCGCGCCGCTCGCGAGCGCTTTCTTCTGGATCTGCTCGAGATCGCGCACCGAGCCGAGATCGCCGGTGCACGTGACGACCTCGAAGCCGTGCGTTTCGCGCAGCCACGCGACCGCGACGCTGGTGTCGAGGCCGCCGGAGTACGCGAGGACGCACGTCTCGCCCTTGTGTTGCTGCACGGTCATGCCTTCTCCCTTCGCGCGATGCCGAACGCGGTGAGTCGCGTGAGCAGGGAACGTGCGTGCCGCTCCGTCGAGGTCGCGACGAACACGGTGTCGTCGCCCGCGAGCGTGCCGAGGATCTCCGTGAGCCCCGACGCGTCGAGCGCCGCGCCGAGCGCGTTCGCCGTGCCGGGCGAGGAGCGCAGCACGACCATGTTCGCCGCGATGGCCGCCTCCACGGGATAGTCCTCGCTGAAACGGCGCAACCGGTCCGTGCCGCCGCCGCCCTGGCTCACGGCGGACGGCGGCGCATAGATATGCGCGCCGTCGCGTGCGACCTTCACCAGGCCGAGCTCGACGATGTCCCGCGACACCGTGGCCTGCGTCGCCGGGAACCCCGCGCCCTTGAGTGCGCGGACCAGCTCCTCCTGGGTGGAGAGACGGTGCTGCCGAACGAGACGCACCAGCGCCTGCTGACGGTGGTGTTTGCGCGCGAGCGCTTCCCTCATGCCGCGGCCTCGAACACGGTCCCCACCGGCTCGCCGGTGAGCAGTCGCTCGATCGCATCGGCGCCGCGCGCCGCAACGATCGCGGCGCGGCACCCGGCGTTCGCCGCGATCAGACACGCCTCGACCTTTGGGACCATGCCGCCCTCGATCGTGCCGTCGTCGACCAGTGCTTTCGCTCTGGTCGCGTCGAGCGACGCGATGACCTTCCCGTCCTTCGACCGCACGCCCGGCACGTCCGTCACGAACACCAGCAGCCGTGCGCCAAGGCTCGCCGCGAGCGCGCCCGCCGCCGCGTCACCGTTGACGTTCAGCACCTCGCCGTCCTTCTTATCCAGCGCGGCCGGCGCCACGACGGGAACGCGGCCGGCCTCCAGGAGCTCCTCGAGCAGCGCGCTGTCCACGAGCGCGACGCGGCCGACCAGGCCGAGCTCGTCGTCCTCGCGTTCCGCGCGGAGCATCCCGCCGTCGATGCCGGAGAGTCCGACCGCCGGCACGCCACGCGCGATGAGCGCCGCGACGATGCGCGAGTTCGCGAGACCGGTCAGCGTCGCGAGCGCGACGTCGCGCGTCGCGGCGTCCGTCACGCGAAGTCCGCGGACGAAGCGCGTCTCGAGACCGAGCCGCCCCGACCACTCGGTCGCGAGCGGACCGCCGCCGTGCACGACGACCAGCGAGTGTCCCGAGTCGTTGAGCGTGGCCACGACGTCGAGCGCCGCGCCTTCCTCGCCCTGAACGGAGCCGCCGATCTTCATTACCAGAACATCGCTCACGTCATGTACTCGGCGTTGATGCGCACGTACTCCGCGGACATGTCGCAGCCCCACGCGACGGCCTGACCGTCCCCGAGGCCCAGCGTCACCTCGATCTCGATCTCGGGTGCCGCGAACAGTGCACGCACGTCCGAATCCGCGACCTCGAGTGGCGCGCCGTTGCGATAGACGAAGAGATCGCCGATCCGGACGCTGGCACGGCGGTCGTCGACGCGCGCACCGGAGCGGCCCGCGGCGGCGAGCACGCGGCCCCAGTTCGGATCGCCGCCGTGGATCGCGGTGCGCACCAGATTCGAGTTGGTGATGGTGCGCGCTGCGAGGCGCGCGTCGGCGGCGGACGCTGCGCCGCGCACGCGGACCTCGAACACCTTCGTGGCGCCCTCGCCATCCGCGACGATCATCCGCGCGAGGTCCGCGCAGACCGTGTGGAGGCCCTCCTCGAACAGCGCGAGGTCTGATCCCTTCGGCGTGACGCCCGAGTGGCCGTTCGCGAGCACGAGAAGCGTGTCGTTCGTGCTCGTGTCGCCGTCGATCGAGATCGCGTTGAAGGTCGTGTCCGCGACGTGCGAGACGATGCGCCGCAGATCGCCGGCGTCCACCGCCGCGTCCGTCGTGACGAACGCGAGGAGCGTCGCCATGCTGGGATGGATCATCCCCGCGCCCTTCGCGACGCCCCCGATCCGCACCGTGCCCGCGGACAGGTGCATCTCGCGCTCGGTGACCTTGGGCCGCGTGTCCGTCGTCATCATCGCCCGGGAGGTGTCGTCCCAGCCGCCTTCGGTGAGCTCGATCTCGGGAAGGACCGCCGCGATCCGCTCGATCGGCAGCTTGAAGCCGATGACGCCGGTGCTGGCGACCGCGACCTCGTATGGAGAGCACTCAACGACCGCCGCGGCCGCTTCGGCCATCGCGATCGCGTCGCGCTCGCCCTGCTCGCCAGTGCAGGCGTTGGCGTTGCCCGAGTTCACGACGATGGCGCGCAGCGGCCCGCGATCGACGTGCCTGCGCGTCACGACACACGGCGCGGCGATGACCTGATTGGTCGTGAACACCGCCGCCGCGGTGCACGGTCGCTCCGACACGATGAGCGCGACATCGAGCCTCTCGGGGCGCCCATGTTTCACGCCAGCTTTCGCGGCGCCGGCGCGAAAACCGTGCGCGAACGTGACGCCGCGCCCCTCGGTCACGGCCAGAGGGGCAGCGTCTCGAGCCCCATCGTCTCGGGGTAGCCGCGCATCGCGTTCAGGTTCTGGATCGCCGATCCGGCCGCGCCCTTCACCAGGTTGTCGATCGCGGCGAAAGCGACGAGCCGCCGGTTCGGCTCGTCGACGACGGGGTGCACGAGGCACCAGTTGCTGCCGAGCGTCGCCTTCGTCGCAGGGTACGAGGTCGTGATCCGAACGAACGGCTCCTCCGAGTAGGCGGTCGCGTATGCATCCGCGACGCGCTTGCCATCGACGCCGTCGCGCAGCGTCGCGTAGCACGTGGCGATGAGGCCGCGCGTCATCGGGATGAGGTGCGGCGTGAACGTGAGGCGCGGCGCGCGACCCGACACCCCGCGCACCTCCTGCGCGATCTCGGGCTGATGACGGTGCTTCGGCACGCCGTACGGGCGCACGCTCTCGTCGATCGTCCCAAAGAGATAGGCGTCGTCGACGTTGTGTCCCGCGCCGGAGACGCCCGACTTGGCGTCGACGATGAGATCGTCCTCAATGAGGTTCGCGCGCAACGCCGGGAGGAGCGCGAGGAGCGTCGCGGTCGGATAGCAACCGGGATTCGCGACGACGCGCGCGCCGCGCAGGCGGTCGCGGGCCTGCTCCGTTAGACCGTAGACCGCTTCCTTCAGCAACTCCGGCGCCGGGTGCGTGTAGCCGTACCAGCGCTCGTAGTCCTTCGGGTCCCGCAGCCGGAAATCGCTGCCGATGTCGATGACCGAGCGGCCTTCGGCAAGCCAGGCGGGCGCGAGCTTCGCGGCCTCGCCCGCCGGCAGAGCGGTGAAGACGACCTCGGCGTCGCCGGGATCCGCGCTCACGGTCAGCGAGGGCGGTGCGGAGTGGAGATGCGGCTGCACGTCCCGCAGCGGTTCGCCCTGACGGCCGCGGGCGACCGTGGCGACGAGCCGCGCCTCCGGGTGACGCAGCAGGAGACGCGCGAGCTCGCCACCCGCGTAGCCTGTCGCCCCGACGATCGCGACCTTCACCGGCATCGCCGCATATTATGCGGCGAGCCGCATATTTATGCAACCGGCTCGCTCGCCCGCGATTGCTAGCCCGCGATGTCGAACGTCACCGTGACCTGCACCGTCCAGCCGGTGTTCGGCGGGCAGCAGCCCATCATTGGTGGCTGCGACGACGAGATCGAACGGATCGCGCCGAGCTTCTTGCCGCTCGCGGCCGCGATCGCCTCGGCATTCGTGCGCGCATTCGCCACCGCCGCTCCCGCCGCCCTGGCGAGGTCGGCCGCCGGCGGCTGGATCGTTCCGTAGGGCGCTCCGCCCTTGCCGGTGTTCGCGCTGACCGACGTCGCGCCGTTCTCGGTTGCCGCGTTCATCGCGCTGAGCAGCATGCGAATCGACGTGACATCCGCGGTGAGGCTGCCATTCAGGGTCACCGAGGTGACCGGCGATGGCTGCTTCCCGTCCGCCCCCGGTTTCGTTGGACCAAAGAACGGATTGACGCCGAACCCTGTCATCCGGATGCCATCGGCGGCGACTCCTGATTTCACCAGGGCGCCCTTGATCGCATCGAGTCTCGCGATCAACTCATCCGCGGCGCTCTGAACGCCAGCGGCATCCGCGGTCGACTGAACGCTGATGTAGACGGTCTGGCCCATCGCGAGAGAGTCCATCGACGACGACTGCGCGACACCGATGCCGATCGCAGTGACAAAGGGACCTTCCGCCGCGGGCGCGGCGACCGGAGAGAGAACCGGTCCGGATGCGCCAGCAGGCGACACGAGGACCGCGAGACAAAGGACGGATAGGACGAGTGCGGTGATGCGAAGTGACTTCACGGGTCAACCTCCTAAGACATCGTTCAAGGAGGTTGCG
>DATEZK010000078.1:0-4549 GCA_035255665.1 Candidatus Limnocylindria bacterium | reverse complement strand
GCCGGCGATCTTCACCAGCTCGGTGTCGCTCTGGGCGAACGGACCCTTTGGCCGGAACAGGCCCCCGACGTCCTTCACGATCGTCGTCTTCGAGAGGGCCTCGCCACCGGCCCAGCGGTCGATGGAGAGAGAAATCGCGCGACGCACGCGCGGGTCGTCGAACGGCTTCTTGGTCGTGTTCGGCACGACGTAGTTCACGCAGATCCATGGCGCTTCCTGGATCGCGAGGTCGTTGGGCAGCGCGCGGGACAGGTCGTCACGCTGCTGCGGGGTGAAGCCGCGGAACTCGATCATCGCCTGCTTGCTGCGGATCGCGGTCACGCCGGCGTTCGAGTCAGTGATGATCAGAGCCTTGTAGGCGTCGAGGTACGGGAGCTTGACCCCGTCCTTGTCCTTGCCGAAGTAGTCGGGGTTCTTCTTGCCCTTCCAGTCCTGCCCCTTGGTGTTGCCGTCGTAGAGGAAGGGACCGGTCCCGAAGATGTTCTTCTCGGCAAAGCGCGGGTCGGTCTTGAGCTTGGCCGCGCTGTAGATGAAGTTCCAAGGCGACGCGAGGTTCGTCTGGAACGAGGCGGACGGGTACTTGAGCTTGAACTCGATCGTGTTCTTGTCCGGGGCGTTCACGGCCGACACGACGGCATACGCGCCGGCGCGCGGCGAGGTCACGCCCTTCGCGGTGTCGGGGAAGATGATCTTGTCGTAGGTGGCCTTGACGTCTTCGGACGTCAGGAGCGTCCCATCGCTGAACTTCACATCCTGCCGGAGCTTCACGGTGATCGTGAGCTTGTCGGCCGACGCGGTCGGCATCTCGGCCGCCACGTCCGGGATGACCTTGGTCAGGTCATTCGGGTCGAACTTGTACAGCAGGCTGTAGTGCGGCGCGATCGGGTGCAGGAGCGCGAAGGTCGTCTCACGGTGCCCGTCATACGACGGCGGCTCCGCGTTGACGACGAACGTGAGCGTGCCCCCCGGTGCCGGCTTCACGCCAGCGGCGAGGGACGCCGTGGGTGATGCTCCGGGCGGCTGCGCCTGCTGGGCGCAGGCGGAAAGGACCAGCGCGAGGACGAGCACGGGCGCGATGCGTGATCGAAGCACTGCGACCACCCCCTTGAAGACCGAATGTACTGCGTGGCGAGATGACGGTACCGCAGAGCGATACCGCCCTACGAGACCGCTACCGCCGATCGGCTCCTCTGGATCACCTGCTCGTAGACCCCCACGAGCTGCGCCGTCACGTGCGACCAGTCGAATTCGGGCGCGCGGCGCGAGCCCGCCTCGCCCAGTCGTACGCGCAAATCTGCGTCGCGGATGAGGCGCTCCAGCGCGGCGGCGATGCCGTCCGGATCCTTTGGCTCCACCAGCAGACCGGAAACATTTCGCTGTACGACACGCTTGTAGCCGTGGATGTCGCTTGCGACCACGGGCAGCCCGGCGGCCATGGCCTCCAGGAGCACGATCCCGAACGACTCCTGGCCGGTGGAGGGCGCGCAGAAGATGTCGGCGGTCTTGTAGAAGCGCGCCTTGTCGATGTCGTCCACCCGGCCCGCGAAGAGGACGTCCTGGAGCCGATTCGCCTGGACGAAGCGCCGGAGCTTCCCGAGCTGGGGTCCCCAGTTGCAGATGATGAGCCGCGTCTCGGGGTACTTCGGCTTCAGCTTGGCGTACGCCTGCAGCAGGTACATCGCGCCCTTGCGCGGTTCGAGCCGCCCGACGAAGAGGATGTTCGTCTTGCCGTCCTTGAACTCCGGGAAGGGCCGCGCGTTCGCGTAGAAGTCGACGTCGACGCCGTTCGGGATGATGCGGTAGGTGCCAGGAAAGTACGCCGAGATGAAGTGGCGAGCGGCGCTCGACACGCAGATCTTCTCGTCCAGCTTGTTCATGTAGCGATCGAGCGCGATGCGGCCCGCCCAGTACGAGACGGAGAACCCGCCGAAGGCGTGGAAGGTCGCGACGTGTGGGCACTTCGCGGAGTCGAGGATCTGGAACGACAGGAACGGCACGAACGGCTCGTGGTGGTGGATGATGTCGAACTTCTCGCGCTCGAGCATGCGTGAGACGAGCCACTCGAGACGCAAGGACAACGTCACGCGACCGATGCTCCCGTTGAAAGGGATCGCGATCGCCTGGCCGACCTGGATCACGTCGCGCGCAGGCGGGTCGTCGCCCCATGGCGCGGTGATGATGCGCACCTCGTGGCCCATGTCGCGCAGCCGCTCGTAGGTCTCGCGGATGTGCGCGTTCGCGCCGCCGGGTCGCGGATACGCGTAGGGCGATACGATCCCGATCTTCATCCGCTCATTTCTCTTTTCGGATCCGTCTTCTCGCTCGCTTCACCGGGTCGCGCACCATCGAGCGCCACTGCTGTGTCGCGACCCCGTCCAGGTGCTCCGCGAGCGTCCAGTGTCGCCCGTCCGGTCGTGTCGTGCGATCCGCGATCGCGCGACGGAGGGCCGCCCCGTCGTCACCCGCGAAGTTGGTCCACGTCGTCCCGACCAGCTTGGCGTGATGCGCGTCGCTCGAGCCGGTCTCCGCGACGTGCAGCACCTTCTCGTTGAGCCAGGCTGCGCGAGCGCCGCGTACCCGACCCGCGTACGACGGGTTGCGCGTCTCGATGCCGTCGACGCGGACCAACGGATCCGCGGATGCGGCGAGGGTCCGCAGCGCGCCCTCGCCAACGGAGAACGTGAGGTAGGAGAGCGGATGCGGCACGATCGCGACGCCGCCGGCGCGGTGGATGAGCGAGACCGTCGCGGCGAGCGGCGCGAACATCGGGATCTCGTCCTCCACCCAGAGCGCCAGTAGATGACCGTTGCGGGTCGTGACCTCAACGCCGGGGACGATCTCCACGGGGCTCGAGCGCCGCGCCGCGATGTCGCGCAGCAGGAATGCGCCGCGGATGTCGTCGTGATCGGTCAGCGCGATGACGTCGAGACCAACGCGCTCCGCTGCGTCGAGGATGGCCTCCGGCGATGCGAGCCCATCGCCGAGGTCTGAGTGAAGCTGAAGGTCAGCGCGACCCACGCCAAAAGTCCTCGAAGACCGTCCACTCTTCCGGCGCGTTCCGCACGTAGCGCTCGAGCACGCGCGCGAACCGCTGCACGCCCTCGCGCACGTCCGTCTCGCGATCGCCCGTTCTCGGTATCTCCAGCGGCGGCTCGAACGTCGCGGTGAGCACTCCGTCGCTACGTCCCGCGAACGACGGGAGCAGTGGAGCCCCGGTGCGCATGGATAGGACGACAGCGGCGCTCGGCAGCAGCGCCGTGCGCCCGAAGAACTCCACGCGCTCGCCGACCCCGGTCACGGCGCGATCGGCGAGGATGCCGAGCACCTTGCCCTCGCGCAGCACGCGGAAGATGCCGAGCGACGAGTCGGTCCGGATCAGCTGCAGCCCCGCGCCGCCGCGCGCGCGGTTCACCGCCCGATGGAACTCGGATGTCTCGACCTCGACCGGTAGCGCCACCGGGAGTCCGTGCGCGAGCACCAGCTGGCCGACAAAGGAGACCGATCCCAGGTGCGCGCTGGCGAGGATCACGCCCTTGCCCTTTTCGTAGGCCTGGACGACGTGTTCCCAGCCTTCGACCCGTAGGCTCGCGAGGAGCCGCTCCGGCTTGATGTGCGGGATCGAGAAGATCTCGACGTAGTTGCGGGTCTGCTCGACGAAGACGCGCCGTGCGCTGGTCTTCCGATCCGGCGCGATGACCGCGAGGTTGGAGCGCACGCACCGTCGCGCGTCCGGCGACGCGAGGTACGCGAGCGTGCCGAAGGCCTCGGCGAACGGGCCGATGAGCACCCCCGGCATGAGGGGCAGAGCGCGCTCCGCCGTCCGGGAGAGCGCTCCTGTGAGCATCGCTATGTCGCGGCGTCCACGGCCGCGGGCCACATCGGACGAAAGATGTACCACTGGTCGGGCTGGGGCCGCATGAGTCCCTCGAGCGCGTGCACCACCGTCTGGGTCGCGCGTTCGAGGTCGCCCTCCGACTTCGTCTTCTCCACAAAGATCGGAGGCACCGCAACGCCCTTGAACGAATTGTCGCGGTCCCGCGTCACCGCGGCGACGATGATCGCCGCGCCTGAGACGCGGGCGAGCGCGGCCGCCATGGTCGGAAAGGCGGTGCGGACGCCGAAGAAAGTGGCTTCGACGTTGTCGAGCTCGTGCGCGCGCGGGCCGAGATCCATCATGAAGCCGACCATCTCGTTTCGGCGAAGTGCGGCGAGCACGCGGCGCGTCGCACCTTGAGGCGGGAGGATCACGACGTTCTTGTGCTCGCGGTTCGTGACGAGGAAGTCCATCAGCCGCGTGTTCTCGAGCTCGTCTGCGACGACGGTGAGCGGGATCTCCTGCGCGATCCGCGCGCCGCCGATCTCGAAGTTGCCGAAGTGCGCGGAGACGAAGATGATCCCGCGGCCGTGTTCGCGTGCCAAGCGCAGGTGCTCGAGGGACTTCACATCGATCGTCACCAGCTCATTCAGCTCGGCCTGCCCCATCGAAGGAAAGCGCATGATCTCGGTCAGATATTTGCCGAAGTTGCGAAACGCACGTCGCGCGACCCGC
>DATEZK010000077.1:0-8532 GCA_035255665.1 Candidatus Limnocylindria bacterium | reverse complement strand
CGGCCGCGCCGAGCATGGGCGCCGCCGCGAGCGCGAGCCCGCGCGTTCCGGCGGTGATGACGAACGCGACGTCAATCAACATCGGCAGCCTGCAGAGCTGGTGGCTCGATTGGATGACCAAGAGCCCGACACCGTTTGCGGAACGGATGACGCTCTTCTGGCACGGGCACTTCACGAGCGACTATCGGAAGGTCGGCACGAACTCACCGGCCATCTACTGGCAGAACCTCACGTGGCGGCGGATGGCCCTCGGCGACCTGAGGAGCATGCTGCTCAAGGTCACACCGGACCTCGCGATGCTGCGCTACCTCGACCTCGCGGCGAGTACCGGCCGCGCACCGAACGAGAATTACGCGCGCGAGCTCCTCGAGCTCTTCACGATGGGCGTCGGCAATTACACGGAAGACGACGTGAAGGCCGCGGCGAGGGCACTCTCGGGCTGGCGCCTGCCGAACCGTACCGAGACCGCGGCGCAGACGGGCATCTTCGACACGCGCCGCGCGTTCAGCGGCGCGGTCACGTTCCTGGGCAAGACCGGGCCGTTCAACACCGAGGGCATCGTCGACACGGTCCTCGCGCACGACGCGACGGCGCCGCACATCGTGCGCGCGCTCGTGACGTCCTTCGTGACGCCCAGCCCGTCAGACGCACTCGTTGCGCGCCTCGCCGATCGCTTCCGCCGAACGCGGTACGACACGAAGTCGCTGATGCGCGACATCTTCACCAGCCCCGAGTTCGTCGCACCCGAGACGTTCCGCTCGCTCATCAAGTCCCCCACCGAGTTCATGGTCTCCACAGCGAAGGCGCTCGGCGCGACGAACCTCAGTGGCACGATCCGGCAGTACGGCTCGACGCTCGGTCAGAACATGTTCGACCCGCCGAGCGTCGCGGGCTGGGGCGACGGAGCCACGTGGATCTCATCGAACACGATGCTGCAGCGCGCGAACTTCGTCACCGCCGCCCTCGGTTCGATGCGCACCGCGCCGTCCGCGCTGCGCGCACACGAGCGGCATCTGGATAGCGTGCTCGCGCAGGGCACGGTCAACGAGTTCAACTTCGCGCGCGATGACAAGTCGCGCTGGTTCGCGGTCCTCGCGTCGCCGGAGTTCCAGCTGAAATGAGGTACGGGTAATGGGCGCCACCGCTCTCTCACGGCTCTCGCGTCGTGACTTCCTGAAAAACGGCCTGGTCTTCGGCGCCGGTGCCGCGGGGCTCGCGGCTGGTTACGCCGCCGTCCCGGACGTCTTCGCGCGCGCTGTCTACGGCGGCAAGCGCGACGGCGTGATGAACGATCGCGTCCTCGTGATGATTCAGCTGGCCGGCGGGGCGGACGGACTGCAGACCGTGATCCCGCTGCAGGACGCGAGGTTGCGCACGCTGCGCCCGCAGCTCTCGCGCGCCGCGGACACGGCGCTCCCGCTGACGCCGCAGTTCGGGCTCGACCGCACGATGCGCGGCATCAAGACGCTGTACGACCAGGGCAAGGTCGCGATCGTGCACGGCGTCGGCTACCCGAATCCGAACTACTCGCACTTCGACTCGATCCGCATCTGGGAGACAGGTGACCCGCTGCGCCGTCAGCAGGACGGCTGGCTGGGCAAGACCATCGCCTCGAACTATGACTCCGCAGGTCACCCACTGGTCGGCTGCGCATGCGGCTCGTCCGAGATCCCCGGCGCTCTTCGCGACCTCGACGCGACGCTCTCGGTCGTCAACGGGCAGAACACGTTCCGCTTCAACGGCGCGGATGCCGAGCGCGCGATGGGCGTCATCTATCAGGGCACGCCCGGCATCTACGGCGCGCTGTTCGACACCTCGGTGTTCAGCGCGCGCGACACGATGGCGCGGCTGCGCCTGGCACGTGAGAAATACACGCCGCGCGCTGCGTACAACGACAACGTCAACCTCGTCTACTCGTCGCGCAACCAGCTGGCGTCGGCGCTCCAGCTCGCGGCTCAGCTGATCATCAGTGGGGTCGGCGCGAAGATCCTCCACGTCACGCTCGGCGGATTCGATACGCACGACCAGCAGATGGCGCGCCACGACAACCTCATGGGGTACGTCGATAGCGCGATCTCCGCGTTCCACGCCGACCTCACCGCGTACGGCATGGCGGACCGCGTGCTCATCGCGACGTGGTCCGAGTTCGGACGCCGCGCGGCGGAGACCGCGAACGGCGGCACCGACCACGGGGCGGCTGCGCCGATGTTCCTGATCGGCGACACCGTGAAGGGCGGCTTCTACGGCGAACCGCCGAGCCTGAGCGCGCTCGACCGCGGCGGCAGCCTCAAGTACACCGTGGACTTCCGGCAGGTGTACCAGGAGATCCTCGAATCACACCTCCTTGTCGACGCGCAGGAGGTCCTCGGCAAGCCGTTCGAGCGCATCGCGGCAGTGCGGACGGCCTAGTGCCGCCCTGGGCGCTGCGCATCGCGGCCGCGGTCATAACGGCCATGACGCTGCTCGGATCGACGAGCTACGCGCTGGCCAACCCCAAGAATCCGAACGCGCCGCTGCAACCCCCGGTTGCGGAGAAGCCGGCGCCGCCACCCGAGCCGTCGCCAACGCCCGTGCCGACGCTCCCATTCCGAACGATCACGCCGACGACGCCGCCACCGCCGACCACGCCGCCGCCGACGGTCCGAGCGACCGCCACGGGATCTGCGCCGAGGCCGTCACCGACCCGCGCGCCGACGCTACGGCCGACGCCGGTACCGCAGATCACGCTGCAGGCCGGCGTGCGCGCGACGGCACTCCCGAAGATCACGATCACGCACGCCAGCTAGCCACTCGCGCCGATAGGCTTAGTGAAGCGATGGACGACCTCACGTTCTGGTTCCTCGCGCGCATCACCGGCCTCACGGCGTTCGCGGTGCTGTCGATCGCGGTCCTCTCCGGCGAAGCGCTGCGGACGTCGGTGCTCGACTTCCTCGCGTCGAACCGTGCGATCCGCAAGCTCCACGACTTCACGACGCCGCTGTGGCTGCCGCTCGTGTTCGCACACGTCATCGCGCTGCTGCTGGATAAGACCGCGCAGATCCGTCCGATCGACGTGGTCGTGCCGTTCGTCAATCCGTACGCGCCCTATTTCCTGCCCATCGGGCTCGGGACGATCGCGTTCGACATCATCATGGTCGTCACGGTCACGAGCTGGCTGAAGCGCCGCATGAACAACACGCTCTGGACCTGGATCCACCGCACGAGCTACATCGCCTTCGTCGCGATCTTCTTCCATGCCGCGCAGTCCGGGACCGACTTCGGCGCGCCCCTGGTGTCCGCGCTGGCGTGGTCGACGGCCGCCGCGCTCGCGATCATCGGCGTGACGCGCATCGTGTGGGGCCGCCTCCCCGCCTAGGTCCTCAGCCGGCTCGACCAGAGCGCGCGCGGATGATCAGTGCGATCGCCAAGAGGACGCACATCGCGACCGGCACGAGCGCGTTCAGGATCTCGAGCTCGCCGGCACGCCCGCCGATCATGTCCTTGCCCCGCGAGAAGAACACCCATGGCAGGATCACCACGACCGCGAGCGCCGACACGAGCAGCGGCCAGGATCGCGTACGTGCGGCCGCGATGCGAAGGATCACGGCGGCCGCGACCGCGAGGGGACCGAGCTGGTCGTAGCTCAGCCCATACGGCACGACGAGCTGCCACGCGATCGCAGCGACGGCAGTGACCTCGATCGGCGCGAGCGGCCACGCGCGCCAGCACGCCAGTCCCAGCAGCGCGAGCGCCGGCACGAGGAGCGCCATCGCGAGACCGGGGGCGGACATCACGCTCTCGAGCGTCCACAGCGTGGTCGACGCGTTGAACAGCTCGCGGCGATGAGACAGGTCCGCGGTCCAGCCGGCGAGCCACGTGGGCTGAAGAGCGAGTGAGGCGAGGAACCAAAGCGCTCCGAAGGCCGCTGCCGTGAGGATGGCAGACCGGCCCATCGACGCGAGACGCACGATCGGCACGAGAAAGATCACATGTGGTTTCAGCGCGGCGAGCGCGATCCCCGCCGTGCCTCTTGCCGGTCCAAGTCGCGGCGCCGCGAGCAGGCCCAGCGCGAACAGGGTCAGTCCCCCGAACTGGGCATTGAGGAGGTTGCCGTAGAACATCTCGGACGAGAGCACCAGCACCGCGAACCACAGAGTCCACGATCGATCGAGAGCGGCCGCTCTCGCGATCAGTCGCAGGCCGAGCCCGGCGGTGATGAAGATCGTCAGCTCCCAGAGCGCAGCGGCCGGATCCAGGGGCAGCACGCCGAAAGGCAGCATCGCCACGGCCGTCGTAAGCGGATATGGATAGGCGAACCGATCCGAACAGTTGCCCGTGCGGAAACGACCCAGCGCATCGAGCCACTGTCCGCCCGTGACCGCGTTCCACTCGGCCTGCGCATATGGATCACGGCCATCGAGGATGAGATGCGGTCCCGCCCAGAAACAAATGAAGTCGGTCGTCTCCGGCGTCGTCGCCGCAAGCACGCCGACGATCGTCATCGGTACCAGTACGAGCGCCAGCACGTACATGAGGGCTCGTTGGTGCCATCTGGCTGCGACGCGTTCGATGATGCGACATTGTGCAGAGGGTTCAGGCGGGTGTCTGATACCGCCCTGCGGCCGCCCGCGTCCAAGGCCGCTCCTATGCTGCCCCCATGCGGACCCAGCTATCCATCGTCATCCCCGCTTTCAATGAGAGCGGACGTCTCGGCAGATCGCTCGAGCTTCTCTCGGCACACCTCGCCCGTTTCGCGCATCGCGACACGGAGGTCATCGTCGTCGACGATGGAAGTACCGACGGGACGCCGCAGCTCGTGCGCGAGTGGTCCACGCGCTGGCCCGCGCTGCAGCTGATCCAGCTCCCGTCGAATCGCGGGAAGGGTGCGGCGGTGCGCGCGGGCGTCCTCGCGAGCCACGGTGACGTGGTCGCGTTCGCGGACGCGGACCTCTCAGCGCCGATCGAGCAGCTCGAGCTCCTTCTCGCCGATCTTGACGATGCCGACGTCGCGATCCTGTCGCGCGCCCTGCACGGCACGCGGCTCGAGCTCCGGCAGTCGCGACCGCGCGAAAGCATGGGAAAGCTCTACGCCCTGCTCGTGCAGCTCCTCGTCATCAGGGGCGTGCCGGATGCGCAGTGCGGCCTCAAAGCGTTCCGCGGTCCGATCGGTCGCGAGCTCTTCGCGGCGTCGCAAGAGAGCGGAGTGGTCTTCGACACCGAGGTTCTGGCGCTCGCGGCGAAACGACACATGCGCATCAGTCAGCGGCCGGCACTGTGGCGTCACGACCCGGCGAGCCGTTTGCGATTCGGCCTCGGCGGATCGATCGGCATCGCGATCGCACTGCTTCGTGTGAAGCTGCGGCACGGCATCCTCATGGCCGTGCGCGCGGTGGGTCCTGTCAGATCTTACGAGCGATCGTCTGCATATCTCCAAGGGGTACCGGTACCCGGAACCAAGGGATAGCCGGAGGCTCCACGCGCCGCCGGATGTAGTAATGCGCGGCACGCTCCACAAGTCGATGGATCGGAACGAGCAGCGGATCGTCCGGACCGATGAGCTCGACGCGGAAGTGCTCCTCCTCGAGAAGTCGTCGAAGCGACCGCACGTCGAAGTAGAGAAGATGCTCGGGCCGATACGACGGCCAGAACCGGCGCAACAGACGACGATTCCAACTGCCGTGATCCGGTGTCGTCAGAAACGCCACGCCTCCGGGCACCAGCGCGCGACGAATGCGGCGGAGCGCGTCGCGGACCTCCGGGACGTGCTCGATCGTCTGGAAGGCCGCGATCACATCCCAGCGCTCTTCGTCGCGCAGATCGTCAAAGCCCCCGACATCCACCTCGACGCCAAGCTGCTCCCGACCCCAGGTCACCGCCGCGCCGGAGAGCTCGAGTCCACGGGCCTGCCAGCCAGCGTCTCGTGCCGCCGCGACCGCGAATCCCGCCCCGGCACCGAGCTCGAGCAGCGCACCGGGTGGAGACGCGTAGCGGCGAAGGATCTCGAACTTTCGCCGAAAATAGGGGCGATACACCGGGGCGTCCGCGAAGTAGTCGCGGTAGCCGATCCCAGCGTCGCCACGCAGCTGGAAATAGTCGTCGGCCCGGTAGATCGCGAGGAGCTCCTCGGACGACGGGATCGGATCGCGTCGGACCAGCCCACAGCCGAGACACTCGACGATCCGCCCGCGATGCATGTGCAGGACGCGATCCGCGCCGCTGCCGCAGAGTGGACACGGATGCGCGAGGTCCGCAGGGTCGATCAGGGCAGCATAGGCGCTTGAGCCACCACGGCCACGGCGATTCGCGCCTGCTCGTCCGGTACGCCGGTGATGCGCTGCGCGCGCGGAACGAATATGAGAAGCGCGCTGGATCGAATCTTAAGTTCCTGCTACGCAAGCGCTTCTCGTGGATGCAGCGCTATCTCGGGTCACAGACCTACGCGGTCGAGATCGGCTGCGGCGCGGGCTTCAGCGAGCTCTTCCTTCGCGCCGGCACGCTCGAGCTGACCGATGCCGAGCCTCGACCATGGGCGAAGCGGGTCGTCGACGCGCTCGACCTGCCGTATGCGGATGCGAGCGTCGACGTGCTCATCGCGAACAACGTCATCCATCACCTCGCGTATCCCGACCGATTCTTCCGCGGTGCGGCGCGCGTGCTCCGGCCCGGCGGTCACCTGCTCATCCAGGAGTGCAACTGCTCGTGGACGACGCGGATCGCGCTTCGCGTGACCGGCCACGAGGGCTACAGCTTCGCCGCGGACCCGTTCGATGCGACCCGTCCCTGCAACGACCCGAGCGATCCCTGGAGCGCGAACTGCGCGATCCCGAATCTCCTCTTCGACGATCTCGACCGGTTTCGCGCCGAGTACCCCGAGTTCGCGGTCGTGGACTCGGGGATGTCCGAGTTCTTCGTGCAGTTCAACTCCGGTGGCGTGACCGCGACCGTGCCGTACATCCCGCTCCCGTGGGCCGCGCTGCGCGTCGTCGACGTGATCGACCGCGTGCTCGTCGCGGTCGCACCCGGCATTTTCGCGAGCCAGCGGCGCCTGGTGCTAAGGCGCTCGTAGCCGCCACACCGGCCACCCCGTCGTCGGCTCCGTGCCGTCTCGCACGTACGTCGCCTCGATGAACGCGATGACCTTCGCCGTCTCGGGCAGTGCCTGGTACTGGATGTCCACCGAGGTCCAGGTCGGGAATTTGACGCTGTCGAGCGGCGGCGTGATGAAGCCTTCGGTCGATGCGTCAAGGATCAGCACCGGACGATTGCGCTGGAGGTCCGCGAGGAGCTGATCGACGTGTGCCGGCGTGGAGTAGCCGCGCGTGTAGAGCGGACCGTACTGATACACGAATTTCGTGGGCGCGAGGCGCTCCGCGAGGACGAGGACCAGCGCATGTGAGCCCCAGATGAACACCGTCTCGTCCGGCCGGCTATTCGCCGCGACGTACGAGGCGACCCGGCTGAACCTCTCGCCTTCGTGCGTCAGCGCAAGACGGGTGACCAGCAAGGATGGCTGCACGCACATCGCGAGCGTGCCGAGGACAAGGGCCATGCGCGCGAGGCGCGGGGGTGCGAGTCTTCGAAGCTCGCTCACGCCGTACGCCGCGAGGACGCCCATCGCAGGTAACCAGGTCAAGAAGTAGTAGTGATAGCCACGGCCGAACGTCGCCAGCACGAGCTCCAGAGGGAACGCGACGAGCGCGATCTGGACGAGCGGAGACCCCCAGCGCCTCGTCGTCACGGCATACAGCCAAGCCGTCACCGTGATCAGCACCAGACCAGACGGCAGCGTGAGCCGAAGACCACCGATCAGGTCCTCGATCCTCGTGTCGGCGGGCATGAACGAGGCGTATGCGCGGTTGTATACGAGCGTCTGGTCGACCATCAGGTCCAGGATCCCGCGCGCGAGCGCCCAGACCGCGACGACGACGAGCGGCAGGAGCGCACCGATCGCGATCGCGACGATCGGTGCGATCGCGCGGAGACGCCGCTGGACGATCGTCACGAGCCCGATCGCGATCCAGATCCCGACGAGCGTTGGCTTGAAGAGCACCGCCGCGCCGCCCAACACCCCGATCGTCAGCGCGCGCGCAGACGTGAGCGGAGGCGTGTACAAGAGCAGCGCCCCGAACTGCAGCGGTAACGCGAAGAACTCGACGAAGTTCGTCTGCCCCTGCTCCAGGAAGAGGCGCGGGCTGGCAACGAGCCACGCGAGCGATCCGACGAATGCGGGAACGTCGCCGAACTCACGTCGCAGAGCCCGATAGCTGATGAGGACGGCGGCGACGAGGAACACCAGCTGGAGGACCCAGATCCCCACGCGGCCGCCGAGCGCGAGCCCGACCGCGTCCACGAAGTAGACGCCCGGGAGCTTGTGATCCCAGATGTCGCGGTACGGTGCGCCGCCGTCCAGCAGGCGTTCGGCCGCGTAGAGGAAGACTCCGGTGTCCTCCGCGGGGGAGCGGCCGGCAGGGTGGTTCGGCACGAGCGCGACGATGGCGACGAGTACCAGAAGCGGGACCGCGACGAGTCCGATGCGCATCGCGGAACAGATTC
>DATEZK010000076.1:0-9059 GCA_035255665.1 Candidatus Limnocylindria bacterium | reverse complement strand
TCGCGGGTCGTCGCGAAGCCTCCGCCGGTGCCGCCGAGCGTGTACGCGGGCCGCACGACGAGCGGGAAACCGACACGATCCGCGAATGAGAGGGCCTCGTCGACGCTGTGGACGGTGAGCGATTCGGGGACCGGTTCCCCGATGCCGATCAGCAGCTGCTTGAAGGCCTCGCGGTCCTCGGCCTGCTGGATCGCCGACAACGGTGTGCCGAGAAGCCGAACGCCGTACCGCTCGAGGACGCCTGCCTCGGCCAGTGCGACCGCCAGATTCAGACCGGTCTGCCCGCCGAGCGTGGGGAGCAGCCCATCCGGACGCTCCTTCGCGATGATGCGCTCGAGCACGTCGACGGTGAGCGGCTCGATGTACGTGGCATCCGCGACACCCGGGTCGGTCATGATCGTCGCGGGGTTTGAGTTCACGAGGACCGTCTCGATACCTTCTTCGCGGAGCGCGCGACACGCCTGCGTTCCGGCGTAATCGAATTCCGCGGCCTGCCCGATCGTGATCGGACCCGAGCCGATGATGAGGACCTTCACGTGGCGCTCGATCCCCAGGTCTTGCGTGCGCGCTGGGCGGCGCGCACGAGCGCGACGAGCGCGGTCTCGTCCAGGTCGGCGAGCTTCCTGAAGCGAACGCAGCTCTTCCCCACGTCGCCCTTCGGAAAGCGCTCCTTCCTGATCTCGGGCATCGGCGACCCGTCGGCCGGCAACATGACGTGCAGCGCGAGCCCGCGCTTTCGAGGAGTGAGCCCGACCACCATCCAATCGACCTCGCGGCCCGAGGCGTACCGAACATGCAGCGGTCCGTATGCGATGCCTCCCAAACCCACGAACGGCTTCAGCGAGGGCGCGGTCTTTCGGATGAGCCTGTGCAGTCGCTTGACATCGGAGCGCTGTGCTTCTGGAAGCGCGGCGAGATACTCGGTAATGGTCTTTGGGGCCGCTGTGCGCGCGCTCACGGGCGCGCCACCGCTTCGCGCACGTCCGCCAGGAACCGATCGAACACCGGCTCGTTGTCACGCGGACCGGGAGCGCCTTCGGGGTGGTACTGATAGGTGCGGATCGGCAGGGTGCGGTGCGCGAGACCCTCGACCGACCCATCGTTGAGATTGCGCGCGCTCACGTAGAAGTCGCTGCCGCTCGGGATCGCGCTCTCATCGACCTGGAATTCGTGGTTCTGGCTGGTGATCACCACGCTGCCGGTGCGAATGTCCTGCACCGGATGGTTCGCGCCGTGGTGCCCGAAGGGCAGGCGCGACGTCGTTGCCCCGATCGCGCGTCCGATCAGTTGGTGTCCGAGGCAGATCCCGAGGATCGGCACCGGCCGGCCGGTGCCGCGCTGCGTGACCGCATCGAGCAGCAGCTTCACGTTGTGCGCGATCTGCGGGATCGTCGCAGGATCGCCGGGACCGTTGCTGATCACGATCCCCTCGGGCGACCACGACAACACCTCGCGTGCGGTGGCGGTCGCGGGGAACACTCGAACGGTCGCGCCGCGGCGCGCGAGGCAGCGGACCTGGTTCTCTTTGACCCCGGTATCCAGCAGCGCGATCTTCGGACCGCTTCCGACCTGTCGGCCGACCCCGCTCGCCTCGACGACGAGTGGTCGCGACCCGAGCGGCGCGGACGCGCGCGCCTTCGCGACGGCCTCCTGCTCGACGCCCGGATCGTGCGCGAGGCCCGGCGCCACCTGCAGCAGCGCGCCCCGCAGCGTGCCTTTCGCTCGCAGTCGCCGCACGAGCGCGCGCGTATCAACGCCGGAGATCCCGGGCACGCCGTACTGGCGGAGATACGCGTCAAGGTCGACCGTGTCCTCACGACACGTCATGTTCAGCTCGCGCACGACGAGCGCCTCGACCCATGGCCGGCGCGACTCCGCAGCGCGCTCGAAGGTGCCGTAGTTGCCGATAAGCGGGTACGTCAGAACGACGACCTGTCCGTTGTATGAAGCGTCCGACGCGATCTCCTGGTAGCCAGTCATCGCGGTGTTGAAGACGACCTCACCCGACGCGGCAGATGCGTCTCCGAACGCTTCTCCCCACCACGCCGTGCCATCCTCGAGCGCCAAGACCGCCGCCCTGGTCATCGGTGCATAACTATACGTCTCGGATGCATAAAGATGCAACTGCGCTTCGGCGAGAGTTCGCTCAGCGAGAGCCGACCGTCGTCGCGCCACGCAGACCTCCCTCATAGCGAGCTTCGCCGCCGACCACGGCGTACACGACTCGTCCGCGGAGCTTCCGGCCGAGCAGCGGCGTGTTCTTCCCCATCGACGCCAGCGTGTCCGCGCTGACGATCCACTCTTCATCGAGATCGATCGCGATCCAGTCGTCGTCATGAATGCTGATCCCGAGCACGCCCGCGGGTCCGGTCGTGAGTGCACGGATCACCGTGTCGCGGTCGGCCCAGCCGGCGGCAACGCCGCCGAGGACGAGCGAGAGCGCGGTCTCGAGCCCGCTGATCCCGAACGCGGCTTGATCGAACTCGACGTCCTTCTTCACTGACGCATGCGGGGCGTGATCCGTCGCGATCGCGTCGACCGTGCCGTCCGCGAGACCTTCCCACAAGGCGCGGACGTCACTCGACGCTCGCAGTGGCGGGTTGACCTTGGTCGCTGAGTCATAGGGTGTGTGGGTGGGAGCGTGAGGGGGAGCGGGAGGGCTCTCTCGCTCGAATCGGGCCCGCTCCCGTTCGTTTGCCACACGGATGCTTTTTGTCGCGGTCTCGGCTCTCGCTCGAGAGCCCTCCCACTCCCATGCAAACTCCCGTACTCCTGCGACCCAGTCATCGGTCATTGCGAGGTGGTGTGGAGTGACGTCGCACGTCACTCGGAGTCCTCGTCTTTTGGCATCGCGGATCGACGCGATCGCGCCTCTCGTCGAGACGTGGGTCAGATGCAGACGTGCGCCGGTCATCTCAGCGATTGCGATGTCGCGCGTGACTGCGACCTCTTCGGCGGCGCTCGGCACACCGGGTAGTCCGAGGCGCGCGGACACGATGCCTTCGTGCATGACTCCTTTTCCTGTGAGCGTCATGTCTTGGGGGTGCTCGATGATCAGTAGATCTCGCGTGCGCGCGTACTCGAGTGCGTGGCGGAACAGCCGTGCATCGTCGACGGGCGCCCCGTCATCCGAGAACGCGACGGCGCCGGCGGCGGCAAGCTCGTTGAGGTCCGATAGTTCGCGGCCAGCGCGGCCGCGTGTGATCGTCGCGATCGGCAGCACGCGCGCGCCCTTGGCCGCGTTCGCGCGCGAGACGATCTCGGCGATCAGGCCCGGAGAGTCGATCGCGGGCTCGGTGTTCGGCATCGCGCAGATCGTCGTGAAGCCTCCGCGCAGGGCAGCGCGCGCGCCCGACGCGATGGTCTCGGAGTCTTCGAACCCCGGCTCGCGGAGGTGGGCGTGCAGGTCGATGAAGCCGGGCGTGACGAGGTAGCCCCGCGCCTCAAGCTCGGCACGCCGCATCAGCTCGCCTCCAGCGTCGGCGTGCCGACCAGCAGGTAGAGCAGCGCCATGCGCACGGCGACACCGTTCGTGACCTGACGCTCCACCAGCGAGCGGCTGCCGTGCGCGACCGCCGCGTCGATCTCGACGCCTTCGTTCATCGGACCGGGATGCATGACCGGAGCGCCCGGCCGCATCCGCGCGACACGTGCCTCGGTCAGACCCCACACGCGTGTGTACTCGCGGAGGGACGGCAGCAGACCACCCTCCTGGCGCTCCTTCTGTAGGCGGAGAGCGATGACGCCGTCGGCGCCGTCGAGCGCGCGGTCGAGATCGGGCTCGTACGTCGTGCCGGCCGGTGCCTGCCCGCACCGCCAAGCACTCGGCATGAGCGTTGGCGGACCGGAGAGCGTGATCGTCGCGCCGAGCGGGACGAGCGTGTTGATGTCTGATCGCGCGACGCGGCTGTGCGTCACGTCGCCGACGATGACGATGCGCTTCTTCACGAGATCGCCCAGTGCGCCGCGGAGCGTGTACGCGTCGAGCAGGCCCTGCGTCGGATGCGCGTGCCACCCGTCGCCGGCGTTGATCACCGCGGCATCAGTGCGCTCGGAGACGAAGTAGGGCGCACCGGACGAGCTGTGCCGCATCACGACGACGTCGCCGCCGAGCGCCTGCAGCGTGCGCACGGTGTCGTACAGCGACTCGCCCTTCTCCAACGACGAGCCACTGGCGGAGATATTCACCACGTCGGCGGACAGGGTGCGCGCGGCCAGCTCGAACGACACTCGCGTGCGCGTCGAGGATTCGGCGAAGAACAGCACGACCGTGCGCCCGCGGAGCGGGGGCGCGCGGCGCACCGGCCGCGAAAGGACCTCGACCATCGCACCGGTGGTGTCGAGCACTGCCTCGATCTCGTCCTTCGACCAGTCGTCCGTGTCGAGGACGTGGCGCCGCGACCACCTCATGCGTTCACCCGCTCGCGCGCGATCAGCTCGACTTCGTCACGGCCGTCCACCTCGGTGAGATGGACGCGAACGTCGTCGGTGGGCTTGGTCGGTACGTTCTTTCCTACGAAGTCCGCGCGGATCGGGAGCTCGCGGTGGCCGCGATCGACCAGCACCGCGAGGCGGATGGCGCGTGGACGCCCATAGTCGACGAGCGCGTCCATCGCGGCGCGGATCGTGCGTCCGGTGAAGAGCACGTCGTCAACGAGCACGACGACCTTGTCGTCGACCGAGAAGTCGAGCGCGGACTCATGGACGATCGGCGCGTATCCGATACGCGTGAGGTCGTCGCGGTACAGCGTGATGTCGAGCGAGCCAAGCGGCACGGTCGCGTTCTCGTTGGAGCGGATGGCGTCTCGCAGGCGCGCGGCCAGGACGTCACCGCGCGAGCGGATCCCGACGATGGCGATCTTGGAGAGGTCTCGGTCGCGTTCGACGATCTCGTGCGCGATCCGGGAGATGGCGCGACGAACATCGTCCGCGCCGAGCAGCATGGTCAGGCTCTGACTCCTTCCCGGCCTCACAGGACCGGTCGTTAAAGGGGTACTCGGAAAAGTGTAGTCGCGCGGGGTGGCGGAGCGCTAGGAGCTAGCCGACGCGGACTATCGCGACCTGGCCCTGCAATCCCTTGTAGTTCACGACGACCGGGTAGTTACCCGGGAGCGCGGCGCTGGCGAAGTTCATCGTGAGGCGACCGCCTGGGTCAAGCGTGCCCGACGAGGTCTTCGACCCACCGGTGCTCGCATTGCCGAAGCTCACGAGGAACGTGCCGGTGCCCGGCGTGTTGTTGGCGTTGCGCACCGTGAACGTCGCCGTGAACCCCACGCCGATGTTCACTCGAGCTGGCCCGCTGTACGTGACAACGCTGCCGTCCGCGAGCGTGATCGAAGTTCCCACCGGCGGGGCGACCGTCGGAACCGGAGTCCGAACTGGAGTGCGGCCCGGTGCCTGCGTCGGTACCGGCGTGCCGCCCGGTGCCTGCGTCGGAGCCGGCGTCGCATCGACCGGGGTCGTCGTCGGTTCGGCGGAGACGGCAACAGAGGCGCCCGGATTCGCGCTCACACCGGGGGCGACCGTCGGCGTGACACTCGTGCTCGGCGAGCTCTGCGTGCCCGCGACGACGGCGGCTGCGCCACCGCCGACGATGAGAAGCACGAGTACGACCGCGAACAGCGGCGCGGGACTGCTCTTCTTGCCAGACGAGGTCGGTGCCGCATCGCGGTCGGGGATCTTGTACGCGCCCTGCCACTTGGCCGCTAGCTCGCGGCCGCGGGGCGCGAGGACCGTCGCGATCCACTCTTTGCTCTCGAGATCGAAGAAGTACGTCTGGATCGCGTGAACGTCCGGCGGATTCGGCGGCGTCGCCATCTCGGGCCCGCGCTCGTGCACCCAGCGCGCGTCCACCGGGTTCCAGGTGAAGACCGAATGCTCTTGCACGAGGTGCATTATCCGGTCGCTCTAGTAGCGTCTTCGTATATGCGACCGCTGCTTGCTGTACTCGTAGTGCTCGCGTTCGCGACGATCGCGGTCGCTGCGACGAACGCGCGTACAGCGTCAAAAGCCCCTGCAGACGCTGTAAATGTGGCTCCGCTCGCGACCGCGGATCCCGCGAACACCGCGCGCGTGGAGCTCGACCATCCAATCGGAAGTTCCCCCGGTCAGGGGAGGGGGATATCCCCCGTCGTGCGAGGCCTCTTGATCCCGATCGAGGGCGCCCTGATCACGACAGAGCCCGAGCTGCTGCCCAACTCACCACGCGAGTACCGCGCCGGTTGGCACGAGGGGATCGACTTCGCGGCGGACCGCGGCACACCGGTCCGAGCCGCAGCCGCAGGCACGGTCGTGCGCGTGGACCGCGAGTTCGTCGATTGGGACGGCGACGCGCTGACCGCTGCGCTCGAGGCGACCGCTGCGCTCGGATACACGCCCGATGAGACACTCGACCGCATCCGCGGACGCCAGGTCTGGATCGATCACGGCCGTCACGTCGTAACGCGGTACGCGCACCTCGACGCGGTCGCGGATCTATTCGTGGGGCAGACGGTCACGAAGGGTCAGGTGGTCGGCGCGGTCGGGAGCTCAGGATTCGAAGAGGGCGGACCGCATCTTCACTTCGAGGTCCGCATCGGCGACGACTATCTCGGCGACTGGCTCGAGGGCGAGGAGCTCGTGCGCGTCCTCACTCGATCGTTCGACTAGTCCCCCGCTCCAGGAAGCAGCGCGCACAGAGCGCGCGATCGTCGGTGCCGAGGATGTTGAATGAGGTGCCGCACGCAGCGCAGGAGCGCATCGTTCTCTCGTCGCGCTCGCCGCCCATCTTCCCGGTGACGACCTCGTCACCAAGGCGGATCCAGCGCTCGACCGCCCGTTCGGCGTCTCGGTCTTCCCTCATTTCTCGGCTTTAGCGGCGCCGCAAGTCGCGGGCCTGGGCAGCCGACAACCCATCACTGGGCGCGGAATGTAACGAAAGCGTTAGGGGGAGGTGGGCTAGCGGAGGCCGGTGCGGCGGGCGCGGAGAGCGGCTTCGAGCACGATCTCGACGGCCTCGGATGCGATCGGCCGGGGCAGGCGCGTGAAGACGCCGAGCTCCGCGGACTTCTCCTTGTCGGGTGCGTCGTACCACCATGAAAGCCGGTCCAGATCGCACATGTACACGTACGCGGTCGTCGGCTTGGGGAGCTCGTAACGGATCGCGCCGAGCAGGTCGAGCCGGTTCGCCACGATGCGCGCCGCATCCCAGAGCTCACGGCGGGCGACTTCGAGGATCGTCTCGCCCGATCGGCGCGCGCTGGTCGGGAAGTGCCAACCGCCGGCGTCCGGGGTGCGCACCCACACCGTGAGGTTGCCGTAGAAGGGGAGGACCATCGCGATCTGCGCGGACGCGGGCGGGAACTCTTTGAAGCTCGAATCGCGACGCGATACGAACGTTAGATCCGCCATTGGCGAAAGTAAGCAGGACAGCGACCGTCGCGTCAATAGCCCGCGCGTCACAGAGGGTGGCGGAACGGTGTTAGCAGTCAGGCGCGCAGGGTTTCGGCCACCCGGAACGGGTCAGTAGCAATCACCGACGCGGCGTACAGCTCCATGGCGCCGATGTCGCTCGTCTTGTTGGCTGGGTCGCCCCGGTCGACAAGTCGCGCCAGCGGTGGAAAGCGTCTCCAGTCCTCGCCGTCGGGTGAGAGCGGCGGAACGTACAGCGCCATGTTGTAGGAGACGACTCCGGCGGCGCGGTAGGCGGCGACGGCCCTCGCGATCGCCGGCGCGAGTGACGATTCGTCAGCTCCGGGGCGCCCCAGGACCAGGATCTCGCGCTCTTTGATCGGCACGAGCGAGGCGATGGAGCGCACACCGTCGCTCTCGGCGCCCAGGCCAAGGGCCTCATGCACGACCCACAGGTCGTCGAAGTAGTCCCTGCCGTGCTGCGCGTCGTAGGCGATGGCTTGACGGCGCAGCAGCTCGATCTTCGGGTAATGCATGCCGCGCGTGGCGGTCATCTGCATGTGACCGTGGACGATCGATCCGCCCGCGCGCCACAGGCTGTTCCACATGAGGAAGTAGTACCGCGCCGCAGGATCGGCTTCGAGCGCGCGCTCGGCCCAACGGCGCGCCGTGGCGAGGTGATCGCGGATCGCGGCCGCGTCGATCGGAGCGAGCGGATCGTGCTCTTTGAAGACCAGCACACCGTGGAAGCCGTCGTACTTCGCGACGTTCGACGCCGTGATGCCGCTCGCGCCCTCCACCCGGCCAAAGATGTCCGCCGGCGTCCCGGTCTCCGGCCGGCAGAAGGGATCGTTCGCGGATGACGCGATCGTCGCACGCACCTCGTCCGCGCCCTTCACTTCCATCGGCCGAAGCGCGCGCAGCTCGTTGAACAGCGCGCCTTCGAGCGTGACGTGATTGTTCACGCGCACGATGCGCTGCTCCCGCACGGCCTCGACGGATCCGAAGAGCTTTCGGATCCATTCGTGCATCTCCGGCGGCGGATCGAGGCGTCCGACGGTCGTCGAGATCGCGAAGATACGTCCGGCCGCCGCGCGCGCGGCTGCGGGGAGCGAGGCGACGGCCTCCTCGAGATCGACGATGGATGCGGTCACGCGGCTTTGCGCACCCTCGACGCCGTCTTGTACAGAGCGACGTAACGTGTCGCCGACGCACCCCAGGAGTGGTCCTCTCGCATGACCCGTCGCGCGAGCTCGGTCCAGGCGTCCGCTCCACTCCGGTAGCGACGCATCGCGCGGGCGATCGCGTCGTCGAAAGCCGCGGGCGCGTACTCGGCGAACGAGAAGCCGTTGCCTCGTGCCCCGTCGCGATCGACATCGCGCACCGTCTCCGCCAGCCCGCCGACCTCGTGCACGACGGGGATCGTTCCGTAGCGGAACGAGATGAGCTGCCCGAGCCCGCACGGCTCGAAACGCGATGGCATAAGGAACAGATCGCAGCCGGCATAGATCCGCTGGGCGAGCCCGCCGTCGAACTGCTGGCCTGATTATGCTGACCCTGCTGATACTGCGCCATGGCCAGGATCAGGCTGGGACTCGGCTTCATGACGCGGGCGGCTTCGCCGTTCATCAGCGTAATGGCGTCGTCGAACTTGCCCTGGCGATACCGCG
>DATEZK010000075.1:0-3024 GCA_035255665.1 Candidatus Limnocylindria bacterium | reverse complement strand
GAGCCGATCAACCCGTGATCTACCTCTTGTGGCTCGCGCTGTACTGACCATGAACGACCTATGGACGCGAAGGGCTCTTCCGTCCGTGGACCGTACAATCAGGCCGTGACACGGGTACTGCTCGTCGACGACCACGAGCTGGTCCGACAGGGCGTCGCAGCGATGCTCCTCAACGCCGACGGGATCGAAGTCGTTGGCGAGGCGCGCACCGGCCGCGAGGCGATCGAGGCCACGCGCCGGGATCTGCCCGACGTCGTCCTCATGGATGTGCGCATGCCCGACATGGACGGCCTCGAAGCGACCAAGAAGATCAAAGAGGAGCGCCCACGCACCGCGGTGATCATGGTGACGATGCACGACAACCCCGCGTACCTTCGCGACGCCGTGCGCGCTGGAGCCGCGGGTTATCTGCTGAAGGATGTGTCCAAGGAAGAGCTCGTCGACGCGATCCGGCAAGTCTCCACCGGCGGCGCGTTCATCGAGTCGAAGCTGCTCCGCGGGATGCTCAGCGAGATGAAGCCGGCAGGTCCAGTGCCGTCGGCGGCGAAGAATCTCACCAAGCGCGAGCGCGAGATCCTCGGTCTCGTCGCCGAAGGACTCTCCAATCGCGAGATCGCCGACAAGCTCGTGCTTTCACCGGAGACGGTGAAGAGTCACGTGGCGGCGATCCTCGAGAAGCTCAACGTCTCGGACCGCACGCAGGCCGCGATCTACGCCGTCCGCAACGGACTGGTGGACGCGACTCAGCTCTAGCCGCGCCGCCGCAGCACGATGAACGTCGCCACTGCAGCGGTCTGTGTCGCGAGCGCGACGAACAAGACGATGCGTGCCATCGCGAGCGGATCGGTCGCGGTCGTGAGCAGCAGTGCGACCTCCGCGACGACGGCGACGGCGAGCAGCAGGCCGACGCGCATCTCCCCCCGCCCGATGAAGTAGGCGATCCACAGACTCAGCAGCGCGTTCGCAAGCGCGGCAACGCCGTACGTGCCGACGATCTTCGCCGTCTCCGGATACTGCGAGCCGACGACGATCGGCACGATGAACTCGGGCAGCACGATGTACGCGCCGGCGACCAGGCCGCTCGTTGCGAGCACGAACGCGAGCGCGAGGTACAGCGCACGGTCGGTGTCCTCGCCCAGCGCGTGCGCTCGGGCGGTGCGCTCGAGCAGCAGAAAGCCGATCGCGATCGGCGCGAAGAGGACGATCTTTCCCATCGTGATCGCGCCGGCGTATGCACCGGCGTCCTCAGGTCGTAGCAGCGACCGCGCGAGGACCGCGTCGATGTTCGTCAGCGCCGCGTAAGCGAGCAGGATGACCGCGGAGAGCGCGAAGAAGCGCGTCTCGGCCGGCCCGAGCTCGTGCTGGACGGTGCTGCCCCTCGCGGCACGGAAAAGTGGCAGCAACGGAACGGCCAACACGAGGAGGCTGATCGCGATCGCGGCGGTCGCACCGGTGAAAGCGCCGTCTACGCCGAAACCCAGGACGACGAGCGCGACGCCGACCGCGAGGCGGCTACCGGCCTGCGCGATGAGTGCCGTCCCCATCCACATGAAGCGCGCGAGGCCCTGCAGGAGGCCCACGCCGAACGTGAAGACCAGAGCGAGGAACAGCGTCACGCCGAGCAGCGCAACGGAGAGCGCAGGCAGCTCGAGAGCCGCGGCGATCGCGCCGGAGAGGACGACGACGACGAGCCCGAGAGCGGCGCCTCCGCCGCCGACGCGCACCGCCCAGCGGCGCACGAACGCGTGGAGCGCGGCCTCCTCGTCGCGGGCGCGGTACTGCGCGGTGAGCTTGGCCGTCGCGGACTGGATGACCTGGCTCGAGATCGACTCGAGGACCAGGATGCCGAAGAGCGCGGTGAGGACGGCGTACTCCTCAGGTCGTAGGAGGCGCGCCATCACGACCTGATAGCCGTAGGCGAGGACGTTCGCGACCATTGTGGTGACGAAGAGGTACAGAGCGCCGGAATGCTGCCGCGCGCGTGCGAGCACCCGCGAAGGTTAGCGACTAGGCCGCTTTGTGGCCCGAGCCCGGCTCCTTGAGCGGCGCGACGAGCATGAAGTTCTCGACGAGCTCGTCCGCCTCTGGCGATGTGTAGTTCTCGATCTCGCCGGTGTCGGCGTCGTGCGCGATCTGTGGATCGATCGGCAGCTTCCCCATCAGCGGCGCGTTCGAGGCGATGACGAGTTTCAGGCCCTGCGACGGACCGAACACCTCGAGGTGCTGGCCGTCGGGCAGCGCGACGTACGCCATGTTCTCCACGACACCGATGATGTCGCCGCCGAGCTGCTTCACGAGCTTCACCGCCTTGGTGACCACCATCGTCGCGAGCGCCTGCGGCGTGGTCACGAGCACGACGCCGTCGACGGGCAGCGCCTGCATCACGGTGAGCGGCGCGTCGCTCGTTCCCGGCGGAAGGTCGACGATGAGATAGTCAAGCTCGCCCCACTGCACGTCACTGAAGAACTGCCGGATCGCGCCCGAGACCATCGGGCCACGCCAGATCACGGCCTCCTCTTCGCTCGGGAGGATGAGGTTCATCGACATGATCGGGATGCCGCCGCGCGACTTCGGCGGAACGAGCGTCTTGCCGTCCGCGGACATCGGCTTCTCGCGCACGCCAAACATGCGCGGGATCGACGGACCGGTGATGTCGCCGTCGAGCACGCCGACGCTGAAGCCGCGCCGCTTCAGTCCGACCGCGAGAAGACCGGCGACGAGCGACTTCCCCACTCCGCCCTTTCCGGACATCACAGCGATGACGTGCTTCACGCCTTTCTGCTCCGCCATGCCGCGCGGCACGCCCTTCGCGGCGAGCGACGGGGCCGGCGGCGCGCCCTCGGGCAGCTTCCCGGTGTCGGCGAACACATTCAGCTCGTTGATGAGGTCCTCGAGTTTCACGCGACCAGCGCCGTGTCCGGCGGCGGCCTGCGCGATCGTCTCGCTCTTGCTGATCGCGCACGACGCGCAGCCGAGCGTGTACCGCGCGAAGATCCGCGCCGAGTCCGGCCAGCGGTCGACGAC
>DATEZK010000074.1:0-3678 GCA_035255665.1 Candidatus Limnocylindria bacterium | reverse complement strand
CGCGGCGTGCTCCGCGCCGGTCACGCCGACCCCGCCATCCAGCGCGCTGGCGGACGATCGGATCCAGCTGCTGCACACAGACGACATCCACGGGCACCTCGACGCCGACATCGTGCAGAGCGCGAACGCGAGCTCGACGTTCCGCGCGGGCGGCATGGCGCAACTCGCCGGTCAGGTCGCCGTGTTCCGCGCACGCGCTCCGCAGCGCACGCTCCTGGTGGACGCGGGCGACGCCTGGCAGGGGACGTTCATCTCGAACGCGAACAAGGGCGAAGCGGTCACCAAGGCGATGAACCTGATGCGCTACGACGCGCTCGCCGTCGGTAACCATGAGTTCGACTGGGGCCAGGACGTCCTCGCCCAGCGCGCGAAGGAGGCGGCCTTCCCGTTCCTCGCGGCGAACGTCATCGAGACCAAGACAGGAGCGTCGCCCTCCTACCTGAAGCCGTTCGTGGTGAAGGATCTCGGGATCGCGCGGGTCGGGATCATCGGGCTCACGAACCCAGGCTCGGCAACGATCGTCAAGGCGACGAGCGTGACCGGACTCCAGTTCCGGGCTGCCGCCGATTCGGTCCGCCCGTTGATCGCCGAGGTGCAGAAGCAGGCCGACATCCTCGTCGTCGCCGCGCACATCGGCCTGATCGATGCGGTGCAGCTCGCGCGTGACGTTCCCGGGATCGACGTCATCGTCGCGGCGCACGATCACCTGCCCATCCAGACCGCGCGCGTCGAGGGCCACACGACGATCGTCAACGCGGGTGCCTACACGCAGTACCTCGGTCGGTTGGAGATCGTCGTCGACCGAACGACGCGCAAGATGAAGGACGCCGTCCGCGGCGGTGCGCTGATCGCCATCGCCGCCAACGCCAGCGTCAAGCCGGATCCGGAGGTCGCGAAGCTCGTCGACGAGCGCCGCGCCGACGGTGAGAAGTACACGTCGCGAAGCGTGGGTCGCACGACGGAGCCACTCAGCAACATCCGCGAGGAGACGGGCTTCGGCAACCTCATCACCGACGCCTTCGTCGAGTACGGGCGCCAGCAGGGGTGGAAGACGGACGTGGCCTTCTACAACATGGCGGGCGTGCGCGCGTCGTTCCCGGCCGGTCAGCTGACGTTCGGCCAGCTCTACGAAGCGCTTCCGTTCTCGAACACCGTGGTGAACGTCGACCTGACCGGCGAGAACCTGCGGGAGGTCATCGACCGGGCGGTGTGCGTCACCGGGCGGCTGCACATGGCCGGCGTCGTCGTTTCGTACCGCTTCGACGGCGGCGCACCGAGCTGCGCGAGGAGCATCACCGTGGGCGGCGCGCCACTCGACCCGGCGCGCACGTACCACGTCGCGACGATCGACTACCTGCTGCTCGGCGGCGATGGCCACACCACTTTCAAGAGGGGAACCAATGTCATCTACGGAGACGTCGAAGTCGACGTCGTGGCCGCGTACATCACCGCTCATTCACCGGTCAGCCCCAAGGTCGAGGGCCGCCTCGCATCGTCGCAATAATGGAGACGGCGGCGGCGTTCCTTGGCATCTCCGCTCTCGTCATCGTCACTCCGGGCCAGGACACCGTCCTCACCATCCGCAACACCCTTCTCGGTGGTCGCGTCGCGGGCACGTTCACCGCGATCGGCGTCGCGCTCGGCCAGGCGATCTGGACCGTCGCTGCGAGCGCGGGCGTCACCGCGTTGCTGCTCGCGTCCGAGCCTGCCTTCGCTGCGGTCCGCCTCGCGGGCGCAGCCTTCCTGGTCTACCTCGGGGTGCAGGCGCTCGTGGCTGCTCTCAGAGGCACTGCCGCCCGGACGGTCGATGCCGCGCACATGCAGCGCCTGCAGCCGATGGCGGCGCTGCGGCAGGGTCTGGTCAGCAATCTCGGCAATCCGAAAATGGCAGTGTTCTTCACGAGCTTGTTGCCGCAGTTCGTTCCAGCGGGACCTGCGTCGTTCGTGACGATGCTCGGCCTGGGCCTGGCGTTCTGCTGCATGACGCTCTGTTGGCTCTCGGCGTACGCGTTCGCGGTCGGCCGGGCCGGCGACGTGCTTAGCCGTCCGCGGATCCGCCGCGCGCTCGACGGCATCCTCGGCACGGTGCTCATCGCTTTCGGCTTCCGCCTCGCGACCCAGCGCTGATGCCGGAGCCGATGATCGTCGCGATCGACGCTGCGCGTGCCGCAGGCAAACAGCTGCTCGAGAGCTTCGAGGGCGTGGCGACCGGCGTCGACTCGAAGTCGAGCCACACGGACCTCGTGTCGGATGCCGATCGCGCGTCCGAGACCGCGATCGTGTCCGCCATCCGCTGGGCCTTCCCCGAGGACGCGATCGTCGCGGAAGAGGGCTCGCTCGAGCCTGGTGGCTCGGGCCGCACCTGGTACATCGATCCGCTCGACGGCACGATCAACTACCTCTACGGCGTGCCGCACTGGTCGGTCGTCGTCTGCCTCGCCGACGGCGAGGGCGCGCTTGCGGGCGTCGTGCACGACCCGGTGCGCGACGAGCTCTTCAGCGCGGAGCGTGGCGGCGGCGCATGGGTCTCGCGCGCGGGCGGAGCGCGGCGTGCGCTGCGAACGACCGCCGTCGCCGACCTCGGAAGCGCGCTCGTCGCGACCGGCTTCGCGTACGTTGCGGACGACCGCGAGGAACAAGCACGCATCCTGACGCGCGTGCTCGGCAAGGTTCGCGATCTGCGTCGTTACGGCTCGGCCGCGCTTGATCTGTCGTGGGTCGGCGCGGGGCGGTTTGATGCCTACTTTGAATCGGTCGACAAGCCGTGGGACTGGATGGCCGGCGCGCTCATCGTCCGCGAGGCCGGTGGGCGTGTCACAGAGCTGAAGCAGAAGCGCTCGGGTCACCCACACATCGTCGCAAGCGCGCCAGACGTGCACGATGCGCTCGTCGCGCTACTGAAACGGGCCGTGCAACCCGGCTAGAACTCTCTAGAATTGACCTTGATGCCGGTTCAGGAAGAGCGTCCCGCCGAGCGAGCTGGAGTACCGATCGACTTCGAACAGGACGTGATCCAACGACGCCCGCAGACATCGCAGGCGGGCCTCGGCAGCGAAGAGTTCCCCACGCGGGAAGGCGTCCTCGCGGACGAGGACAACATCGTCTTCACCACCGTCAACAACCTCATCAACTGGGCGCGCTCGCGCAGCCCGTGGCCGCTCGGTTACGGTCTCGCCTGCTGCGCCATCGAGATGATGGCCACCGCGGCGTCTCACCACGACCTCTCGCGCTTCGGCGCCGAGGTCTTCCGCTCCAGCCCACGCCAGGCCGACGTGATGATCGTCGCGGGCACCGTGACCCACAAGATGGCGCCGCGGCTGCGCCGCCTCTACGAGCAGATGCCGGAGCCCAAGTGGGTCATCGCGATGGGGAACTGCGCCTCGTCGGGTGGCGAGTTCTGGGACAGCTACTCGACCCTCCAGGGCGTCGACACCGTCGTCCCCGTGGATGTCTACGTTCCGGGCTGCCCTCCGCGCCCCGAGGCGCTCACCGAGGGCGTGCTCCGGCTCCGCGAAAAGATCGCGAAGGGCGGATAGCGCTGAGCACCACCGACACCGAGCTTCGCCAGATCCGCGAAGGCGCCGGCGTCGACCTTCCGGTCATCGAGGACGAAGGCCTCGAGACCGAGGAGTTGATCCTCAATTTGGGACCACAGCATCCGTCGACGCACGGAGTCCT
>DATEZK010000073.1:0-4915 GCA_035255665.1 Candidatus Limnocylindria bacterium | reverse complement strand
AGAAGCTGGGCGGCCTCGAGACCGCATTCCGCACGCGGGTCGGGCCCGCGGGACCGGCGGTGGCGCTGCTCGCCGAATACGACGCACTACCGGAGATCGGGCACGCCTGCGGCCACAACCTCATCGCGATGTCCAACGTCGGCGCGTTCCTCCTCGCGGCCGAGCGCGCGAAGGACCTGAAGGTGGGCGTCGAGCTCGTGGGAACCCCGGCAGAGGAGGCCGGCGGCGGGAAGATCGACCTGATCGATGCCGGCGTGTTCCGCGACTCGGTGGCGGTGCTCTCGTCGCACCCGTCCGGCGATCCGGACTGGGAGTTCGGCGGGAGCTCCCTCGGCGTCGTCGCGAAGCGCGTCGTCTTCCACGGCGTCGCATCGCACGCGGCGTTCTCGCCGCACCTGGGTCGCAACGCACTGTCAGCCGCGATCCGGCTCTTCGTCGCGATCGACGGATGGCGGCAGCACCTGCCTGCCGACACGCGCGTGCACGGGATCATCACCAAGGGTGGCGCGGCGCAGAACATCATTCCCGAGCTCGCTGAGTGCGATATCGGCCTGCGCGCCGCGTCGGTGGAGACGCTCGACGAGATGCAACGCACCTTCGCGCAGATGGTCGAGGGCGCTGCGATGCAGACCGGGACGAAGGCGGAGATCCACGACGACATGCGCCTCTACGCGCCGGTGAAGCCGAGCGCGCGAATCGGCGACCTCCTCGCGGACGAGCTGAAGCGACGCGACCTACCGACGGTGCGCGGCAAGTTCGTGCTCGCATCAACTGATTTCGGCAACGTGTCGCAGGTCGCACCCGCTGACTACATCGGATTCCCGGTGAGCGAGAAGGCGATCTCAGGTCACTCGCACGTGATGCGGGAGTCTTCGGCGAGCGATCTCGCGCACAAGAACGCGATGATCACCGCGGAGATACTCGCCGCGGCGGCAGTGCGCATCGCGACCGACGCTGGCCTGCGTGCGTCGCTCCGTGCGTGACGCGTAGACCGTGATCAGCAACGACCAGCTCCACCCAACTCCGCGCGCCGACATCGGCGCCAAGCGAGTGCTCGAATTCGATTTCCCCGGCCTGGAGATCGGAGTCGCCGAATACGCCGAGGGCCCGACGGGCTGCACGGTGATCCACTTCCCGAAGGTCGCGTCGATGCAGATCGACGTCCGTGGCGGTTCACCGGGGATCAACGGTGAGTACCTCACGGTCATCAACGCCATCTGCTTCGCGGGCGGATCGCTCTATGGGCTCGAGGCGTCGACCGGCGTGGCCGCGGAGCTCTTCGCGAAGCGCGGGTATTCCACGAAATGGATGGACATCGCGCTCGTGTCAGGCGCGATCATCTTCGACTACGGACGCCGCGACAACGCGATCTATCCAGACAAAGAGCTGGGTCGTGCGGCGGTCCGCGCGCTCCGTCCCGGCATGTTCCCGATGGGGGCCCACGGTGCGGGCTGCTCGGCGACCGCGGGCCATGGCGAGACGGCGGAGCTGTCGGGGCAGGGCGCGGCGTTCCGGATTGTCGGGAAAACGCGCATCGCGGTGTTCACTGTCGTGAACGCGTACGGCGCGATCGTCGACCGCACTGGGAACGTGGTGCGCGGAAACCGCGATGCGAAGGGTCGGCGGCAACACGCCGCGCAGATCGTGAGCGAGACAGGTGCGTACCACCCGCCGGCCGAGCCGCGCACTCGCAACACGACCCTCACGTGCGTCGCGACCGACCGGCGTCTCGATCCGCTTCAGCTGCGGTCGATCGCGCGGCAGGTCCACGCCTCGATGGCGCGGGCGATCCAGCCGTTCCATTCACGCTGGGACGGCGACATCCTGTATGCATGTTCCACCGGGACCGTGGACGATCCCGCGCTCGATGAAGTGAGCCTCGGCGTTGTCGCGTCGGAGCTGGCGTGGGACGCGGTGCTCGCGTGCTACGACGAGTAACGTCCCAACCGCAGCTGCCGACCGCGGGTGCTAGTTACGACCTCGAAAAACTGGCTGCGCTGCGGCGGCTTGCGCTCTTCGCGTCGCTAGACCTGCCAACCAAGAGGCGTCTCGGCGGTGGCTCAGTTCGGACGTTGAGCTGCGCTGGGCTTCTTGGTAACCAAACATCGCGATCGTGCCCCACGGCTCCGTGACCGCAGCGGTGCTAGCCGCACGCGCACGTTGTCTGACCTTTGGGACAGCGAGTTGCGCGAGACTCGCTAAGGCCCGTTCACCAGTGCCTCCCGGCTGATATGCGGATTCGCTGAGCGGTTTTTCGCTGATGCCTTACCGATCGCGGGTGGTATCCATTCACCCACGACTCCTACGAATGCAGGTTGGCAGGTTCCGGTTAGAGGCACACCGTTCCGCGGATGTGCGCCCGACGCGAGCGCCCTGCTGAATTGCGACTGCGGCGACCGTGGCACCGCGGTCTACCCTGTACGGCTGGGAGGGTGGAGTGGACCTCCATCGCGCGGCGATCGCTATGGAGTCGTTGCCCTGCGGAGTCGCGTCGCTCGACGCGTCGGCGACCATCCGGTGGGCGAACTCCGCCTGGCTGCTCGCGGCGCGGACCGAGCCCGAGGAGCTGCTGGGCGGATGTGAGGTCGGAGTGGACTTTGTCCAGCGGTGCCGAGCGCGGCGGACGGAGATCGCCGACAGTGTCGCCGACGGCGTTGCCGCGATGATCGCCGGAGAGCTGAGGCGCTTCGAGCGCGAGCTCAACTCGGCGGATCGCATGCGGACCTGGCGATTACAGGCGAGCCCGCTCCTCGGATCGTCGCCAGGGGCTGTTCTGATCCACACCGAGACCACGGGGCGATCACGTCCCGCACGGTGGGATCTTCCTGGTCCCGAAGATTTACCGATTCGCATATCCCAACTGACGCCGCGCGAGCGCGATGTGCTCAGACAGATGGTGCGCGGGCTCAGCAATCGGGAGATCGCGGCCGAGCTCGGGGTCGCCTACACGACCGTGCGAAGCCATGTGCAGCGGCTGATCGAGAAGCTCGAGGCGCGCTCCCGCCTGCAGGCTGTCGCGCGCGCGTATCACGCGGGGATTTCGGAGGACTGATGAAGACCTTCGCGCTTGGGATCGATGACACCGTCGTGCGCATCCCCGCGCACATCGGCCTCTTCTACAACGCCGAGCTGGAGCTGCGCCAGTTGCGACTCCAGTTCCTTCGGCCTGCGGTCGAGGATCGGCACCAAGGCATCATGCTGTTGACACTGCCAGGCCGCGCTAGCAGTGCGCTCCATGATCTCGAGGCGGACATGGGCGTCTCCCTCGACACCGAGGTGCGAAACGGGCGGGTCGTCTCAGCGCACTACGACCCCGACGCTGACCTGATGCTCGAGAAAGTCCGGGACGCTCGCGAGGCACTCGTGGCGAGGGGCCACAGTGTCATCCGCGTCTTCGCCCAGGTCGCCTTAGGTGATCCGGGTTTCCCCCTGGCCGAGGACTACTTCTGGGCTGAGTCCCGGGTCAACATCCAGCTGACGAAGACGCATGAGGTCCTCGTGTGTGCGTATGACCTGTCCCAGTTGCCGGATCCGGCACTCATTCACGGTGGGCTCGAGACACATCCGAGCGTCGTGATCGGTGGCCGGTTCGCCAAAAACCCAGCGTACATCGCACCTACTGACTACATGCGCTCCCTGTTGTTCGACATCAGCTCCTGGAGGCCCGGCACTTAACGGCGATCCCGTACGTGACCGGCGCCTCATGCATTCGTATGACAGGTGAGGTGCGCGCCGTCGTGCGATTGCCAGTACGCCCCCTGCAACTGAATGTTTCGGTCACCGGTGTGCGTGCTCAGCATGTAAGCGTGAGATCGCAAGACCGAAGACGAGTGCCATGAGCGCGCAGCGCTCGGGTAGCGCGAGCCGCGTGGAGCTGATCCGTCTGACGCCGCGGGAGAGCGAGGTGCTCGCTCTGCTCCTGCGCGGGTTCGAGAACAAGAGGATCGCGTTCGAGCTCGGCATTGTCGAGCAGTCGGTGAAGCAGCACGTCTCGGCCCTGCTCGCGAGATTCGCCGTCACGAACCGCGCCGCGCTCGCGATAGAAGTCGGCAGCGTTCTTGAGCTCACCGGGACGCTCGGGATCGACCGCAACTGGATCCAGCAGCTGTTCCGTAAGGCCGAGCTACAGATCTGCATCATGCGCGGACCTGACTTGCGCTACGAGGCCGCGAACGAGGCGTTCCGGAAAGCCGTCGGGGACCGCCCGCTACTCGGCCGGACGATGCGCGAGGTGTTTCCCGAGCTCGAGGGCCAGGGCATCTTCGAGCGCGTCGAGCGGGTCTACATGACTGGCGAGCCTGACATCCAACACGAGCGCACGTCCAGCTGGGACCGCGGTCAGGGTGTCGAGCGCCGCTCGATCGACCTGGTGTTACAGCCACTCTGGGCGGAGGACAGCACGGTGAACGGCGTGCTCTCGTTCGCCGTGGACGTGACGGAGCTGGTCAGCGAGCGCGAGCGCGGCGAGCTTGTTTGCGAGGAGCTCGCGACGATCCTGGATCTGGTGCCAAGTGGTGTGATCGTCACCGATGAAAAGGGCCGGATCGTCAAAGTTAACCGCGCAGCGCAACGGATCGCCCGTACACCATTCAACCCAGAGCGTCCGAGCGACGCACAGGGTGTGGCAACGTTCCATGTCCGGGACGCCGCTGGCCGCGCGCTCGCTCGTGACGAGCTGCCGGTGGCACGCGCACTGCGCGGGGAGACCGTCCCAACGGCCGTCTTTCGCCTCGCCGGAGGTCACCCGCCACAGGACATCCGGATCCGCGCATCGGTCCGGCCCCTACGAGATGTCGGTGGGCGTGTCCGCGGTGCGATGCTCATCTTTGACGAGTTGAGTGTTTGATCGCTCTATCGGGGCGCTGAGCCCAATACCGACGTATGGCTTCACATCTCGATCCGTGCGCTCTTTCAT
>DATEZK010000072.1:0-2655 GCA_035255665.1 Candidatus Limnocylindria bacterium | reverse complement strand
TGGCGCGCGCCGCCAGTCTTCCCCGACTCCCAACGACGCTGGACATCGTGCGCGAGCTCGAGCGTGGCGCGACGAATAGCACGGGCACGGCGGCGCGCATCGGCCTCTGGCAGGAGCACACGTCGAAGCTGCGGTTCTGGGAGGACAACGACACGACCATCGATATCGAGCCAGGCACGAACTTCGCCGGACGCGCGTTCGAGCTTCAGCGTCCGATCTTCAGCACGAACCCGATCCGGGACAACCCCGACGGCGCCGCGAGCTACCGTTCGCGCAACATCGGCGCTGTGCTCGTCACGCCGATCACCGCGGGTGAGCGCCGACTCGGCGTGCTCGCTTTCAGCGCCGCGCGCGCGCCGATCTTCGCGGTGAGCGACATCGAGCTTGCCGGACTTCTCGCCGATCAGGCTGCCGTGGTCCTTGAGAGCCGCGCGCTCATCGACCACGCCACGCTTGTCCGGGCGCGTGAGGAGGCCACGAGACTGAAGGAGGACTTCCTCTCCGCCGCCGCTCACGATCTGAAGACTCCGCTCACAACGGTGGTCGCGCAGGCCGAGTTCCTCGAACGCCGCGCGGTGCGGGAACCGAGCGCTCCCGCCGACCTCGCCGGCATTCGGCGTGTGGTGCGAGAGAGCAAACGCCTCGCAGGGCTGGTGGGTGACCTCCTCGACGCGACAAGGCTCGAACAGGGTGGGCTCGTCGGCGAACGAGAGCCGGTCGACCTCGCCACGCTGGCCCAGGAAGTCTGCGCGCACGACACACCCGACCGGAGCCCCTGCGTGGTCGAAGCGAACGCTCCGGTCGTGGGCGCGTACGATCGCCGTCGAGTCGAGCAGTTGCTTCAGAACCTGATAGAGAACGCGAAGAAGTACAGTCCTGACCGCACGCCGATCACGGTAAAAGTCTGGCAGGAGGATGCAGAGGCTCGCGTCGCCGTCGAGGACTCGGGCATAGGGATCCCTGCTGCGGATCTGCCGCGGATCTTCGAGCGGTTCTCGCGCGCGTCGAATGTCGACGACAAGCGATTCCACGGCATGGGTCTGGGACTGTTCATCTGTCGCGGCATTGTCGAGGAACATGGCGGTCGGATCTGGGTGGAGAGCGAGGTCGGCAAGGGTTCGACGTTCCACGTCGGGCTGCCGATCGCGGACGGAAGGAGGCTTAATTAGGTGATGGATATTTGGGCTGCGGGTCCCCCGCGCCGCGATGAGCAGCCTTCGCGCAGCATGGGGCGGCGGCAGGCCGCTGGCGGCGATGGGCAGCAGAACACCGTGCTCGTGGTGGACGACGACACCTCGATTCTTGACACCGTGAGCTCGATCCTCTCCGGCGAGGGCTATGACGTCGTTAGCGCGTCGACCGGCGAGGAGGCGCTCGCGGCCGTCGCGCGCAAGCAGCCCCTCCTGATCCTGCTCGACATGCGCATGCCGATCATGGACGGGTGGGCCGTCGCGCGCGCGCTACACGAACAAGGCATCAACGTGCCGATCGTTGTCATGACGGCCGCGGAGAGTGCGAAGCGCTGGGCTGACGAGGTCGGGGCAGAAGGCTACTTGGCGAAGCCGTTCGGTCTAGACGAGCTGCTCGCGACCGTTGAGCGCTTCCGCACACACGGAGGGCGAGCGAACTAGGAGCCCTCTTCCCCGCCACCGACGGTGGCCGCGATCGCGAGATCCTGCGGCCGGATCTTCTTTGGATCGAAGGCGCGCACGCTCTTGGTCATGCGCGTTAGCGCCTCGGCCACTGTCATCGGCGGGCCGGCGCCCTTCTTCGTCGGGATCCAGCGGACCGGATTGCACCGCGCGACGACGACCGCTCGCAGATACGGGCTCTTCATTCCCATCTCCTGCAGCGCCTTGACGTGCGCGCTCACGCGATCGTCGATGTCGAGCAGGCGCACCGACCATTGCTCTCGTTGCCGCAGCGCCGCGGGAAGCGTTTGATCAAGGAACACCTCCACGCGCCGGAGCATCGAGTTGTACGAGGAGCCTGAGAATCGATCGCGCTTCTCGTACGCGCAGCCGAGAGTGAGGAACGCGGGCGACTCGAACGAGGTCGCGTGGTCCTTCTCTTTCGAGCGCGGCTGCTCCTTTGCGAGCGAGCGCGCCATCCGGATCACTTCGAGGCTCCGGTCGCGGAGGTTGTGCGCCTTCTCAGTGTTCATCGCGAGGATCCGATACGCGAGCGCCTGGTCCCCTGTCGCAAGGACGGTGATCGAGCGCTGACCGAGCTGGCGCGCGGCTGCGATGCGGTGTCGGCCGTTCGGCGAGAGGAAGCCTTCCTTGGCGGGAATGGCGATGACCGGATCGAGGAAAGCCCCGGTGTCTCCGATCGCGGTCGCGAGCCGCTCCGCGTGTGTGCGCGAGAGGTCGCGCTGGAACGCCGTGGCTTCGACCGCACCGACCGGCAGCGTTGCGAACACGAGCGGCGTACCGCCGTATGGATCGCGATAGGCACCGATCACGGCGCCGCGCGACGAGCGGATGTGCGCGACGAGCTCGCCGATCTCGGCGTCGTCAGTCGCGATCGCGCTCTGCGTCGCCTCGGGTCCGCGCGCCTCGGCCGGGCCGCGGCGCTTCCTGGTGGTCTTGCGGGTCGTCTTGCCGGCGGTCTTCTTCGCCGTGGTCTTCTTTGCTGGCATGGGCGCTCACGATA
>DATEZK010000071.1:0-2364 GCA_035255665.1 Candidatus Limnocylindria bacterium | reverse complement strand
GACGACAGCCCCGATCGCGATCTTGATGGAGTCGAGCCGCTGCTCGATCTCGGACTGACCGCCGCGGCCGAAGAAGACGATGAACGCCGTCGTCACCGGCGGGACGGTAACACCGACTCCACGCGCAGCAGGAAGAGCAGCGCCAGAGCGCTCAGACCCGCCGCGACGATCACGCGCGCACCGCCCTCCGGCAGGCTCCGCAGGACGAAGAGCCACTGCGGATCGCTCCAGTCCAGGAGGCGCGACGGATCGAAGTTGATGTTCGTGGGATTCAGGTCCCACGTGTTCTGGTCATACACGAACGCCGCCGCCTGGAAGAGGACCAGAGACCACGCGGCGCAGATCCAGAACGCGATCAGCGCGGGCAAGCGCGCCAGCAGGCCGTGTCCGATACCCCACGCGAGCAGCGCGAACAGCACGGGAGCGAGGTCGTCGAGGAACCGCGGACCGAAGACGCGCCCACCCCACCACTCCGCGTACGTCGAGTACAGGATCGCCGTCGCCGCCCAGGCATACACCAGCGATAGCAGCCGGAGCTCGAGAAAGTCGCGTCCCGGCTTCAGCAGCACGATCGTGGCGAAGGCGAAGACCATGTACGGCTCGTAGACGAACAGCCCGCGGCTGGGCGAGACGAGCAGGCCATAGAGGCCGATGAGCGGCGACGTGTCGAATGGCTTGGTGCCATAGCCCTGCTCGAGCGGATTGCCGAACGCGAGAGCGTTGTACACGAGCAACGGCGTGACGCCGATCGCCGCGCCGATGAACGCGGCGACAGTCGCGCGGATGCGCGCCGCCGGCAGGAACGGAACGAGAAGGCCGGTCGTCTGGCGCACCACCGTGCCGTACCCGAGCGCAACGCCTGCCGCGAGCTCGCGCCAGAGCGCTGTCGGCCGTGTGCTGATGACCAGCCACAGCGCGAACGCGATGGCGAGGTGCACGCCGGCGTGTTGCCAGAGCGCCTGCGAAGCGACGGTGCGCACGCTCGTCCCGAAGAAGTACAGCAGCACCAGCGCGAGCGCCCAGCGCGCGCTCACGAAGCGCCGCATGAGCGACCAGAGCAGCAGCGTCGCGATCACCTCGATCGTCGCGGCGGCGACGTGGCCGACGCGCACGAGCAGTCCGAGGTTCAGTGGATCGGCCCCGGCAAAGACAAAGGGCGCGAAGAACGGGAACGCGAGGAACGCGACGCCCGGCGGGAAGATCGAACATACGTGGTCGTTCGGACCCGGGGCCGGTGGCCCGCCCGGGCTGCGTGTGGTCTGCGGCGGCTCGGTCGCGGTCGATTCACCACACGCGCGGAAGAAGTAGGCCTCAGAGTCGAGCTTATTGGTGAGCGCGGTTCCCGTCGTGGTCGTCGCCAGCGGGTCGCGCTCTGCAGGACGGAAAACGAACTCGTCGTAGTCGAGGTCGCCCTCGTTGACGACGGTCCAAGCGAAGAGCGCGTTCGGCAGGACGTCGGGCGACCAGATGTCGTTCAGGTTGGCGAAGGCGAGAACGAAGAGCAGCAGACCGCGCATCTGCCACCGCGCGAAGCCGACCCCCTCGTTCACGCGTCCAACGCTATGACGTACGAGCGCACGACGCGGGCACCCGCTGCCCGCAGCGCCCCTGCCGCCGCCGCCAGCGTCGCTCCGGTGGTCGCGACGTCGTCCACAAGGGCGACGCGAGCGCCGCGCAGCGAGCCCGCCTCCGCGACGTAGGCGCCGCGCAGATTCTCGGCGCGCGCCGCGCGGTCGAGCGCGACCTGCGGGCTGGCGGCGCGGATGCGCCGGAGCGGGATCCGCAGCGGCAACGCGGTCCGCTCCGCCACGACGGCCGCGAGAAGCCGGGCCTGGTCGTAGCCGCGCGACCGAGCGCGCTCGGGATGGAGCACCGCCGGCACGACGACGTCGAGCGCGACGCCGGTCGCAAGATCGCTCGCGACGCACGACGCGAGCAAAGTGCCGAGCTCGTTCGCGAGCGCGCGCTCGCCCTCGTACTTGAAACGGTGGATGGCCTCGCGCAGCGCCCCACCGTAGGTGCCCGCCGCGGTGACGCGCCCGTGACGGACGGGCTCGCAGAGGTCGCGGCACGCCAGGCACAGCCAGCTGCCCGGAGCGCCGCACCCGGCGCACCGCGGCGCGAGCAGGAGGTCGAGCGCGGCGTCCGCGGCCGCCCTGGAGATCACGCGGGCTCGAAGACGAGTTCGTCGCCGGCTTGCGTGCGGGTCTCGGACGCGGTGCCGGCGGGGAGCTCGATGACGTCCGCGGCGCCGCGCGCGAAGACCGCGGTGCGCCAGGGCGCGAGATGCTCGACGACGCGTACGACGCGGCCGGCACGGTCGACGAACACGGCATCGATGGCGAAGCGCATCAGCCACATCGT
>DATEZK010000070.1:0-7327 GCA_035255665.1 Candidatus Limnocylindria bacterium | reverse complement strand
AGCTCGACGCCGGCACGCTCGGCGAGCTCCGTGAGCGCCTCCGCCGGAGAAAGGCCCCTCTGCTTTTCGAGCCAGGTGAAGATGTCGCCGCCTTCTCCGCATCCGAAGCATTTGTACGTGCGACGTTCCGGATCGACGTGGAACGACGGCGTCTTCTCAACATGGAACGGGCAGAGCCCTACGTAGCCGCGGCCAGCCTTCTTGAGGGGAACGGTCTCGCCAATCAGCTGGACGATGTCTACGCGCTCTTTGACGGTGTCGAAGTCACCAGGCATCGCGACAACGTTAGCGGCCGGGCGTTGCGCGTACTCGGGAGGCAGAAGCGGCGCGCGGGTCAGTTCGGAAGCGTTAGGAGCTTCTCCAGCTTGTGGATGTCGACCGGCTTGGTCACGTGCTGATCGAATCCGGCCTCGCGCGACAGACGGCGGTGGCGCGCCTCGCCGTATCCAGTGAGTGCGACGAGCGTCGACGTCAGGCCCAGCTCGGTGCGCATGCGACGCGCGACCTCGTAACCATCGAAGCCGGGCATGCCGATGTCGAGCAGCACGATGTCCGGACGATGGATCGCCGCCTGCTCGATCGCGCTCGGACCGTCGTGAACGGCCCGCACGTCGTGTCCGAAGTCGCGCAGAAGCTCCGCCAGGGCGTCGGCGGCATCGACGTTGTCGTCGACGACGAGGATCCTTCGCTTCGGAAGAGCCGCCAGACCCGTGCCGGTCGGGTCGGGGCTCGGTGCGGCCTGCGAGGCCACGCCCAGCGGCAGGCGAACGATGAACTCGCTCCCCTCGCCCAGCCCATCGCTGCGCACGTCCACCGTGCCGTCGTGCATCTCAACAAGGCGGCGGACGAGGGTGAGTCCGATGCCGAGCCCGCCACGCGCGTACGCGCGCACCTCGGGTCCCTGCACGAAGAGATCGAAGACGTGTTCGCGCATCTCGGGCGTAAGGCCGGCGCCGTTGTCTTTGACCGAGAGGACCACCTGTCCGGCGTCGATGAAGGCGCGCACCCAGATGCGCCCGCCGACATCCGTGTACTTCGCCGCGTTGTTGAGGAGGTTCGCGAGCACCTGCTCGAGGCGTGCGGGGTCTCCAATGAGCGCGACGGGCTCGTCCGGCAGGTCGAGCGTCAGTCGATGGCCGCGCTCGTCGATGACCGGCCGTGCGGCTTCGACCGCGCGCGCAACCAGCGAGGTGAGGACGACCGATTCGTGGCGCAGCTCGATCTTGCCGCGGGTGATCCGCGACACGTCGAGCAGATCGTCGATGAGGCGCGTCATGTGCTCGACCTGTCGCTCGATCGTCTCTCGTGCACGCGCGACACGGAGCGGCTCGTCGCTGTGCAGACGCATCAGCTGCAATGCGGTGGTGACCGGCGCGAGAGGGTTGCGAAGCTCGTGTCCGAGCATCGCGAGGAACTCGTCCTTTCGCTGGTCCGCGTCCGCGAGCTGCTCCATCTTCTTCCGCAGCTCGGCCTCCGCGTGGCGACGCTGGATCGTCTCGGCCTCGAGCGCGGCGGCCTGTTGCTGGAGCTGGGCGATGACCCGGAGCTGCGCATCGCCCTGCAGATGCATGTAGCTCTCGGCCGGGATCACCCGCGAGTGTGTCGCCGACATGTCAACGAATGGCTTCGCGTGCGATGTGTCTCGGAAGGCCTCGATGGGATACGCGCACAGGAGGGAGAAGGGCATGCGCGTCCCGAGCTCGTTCCATAGCTCCTCGAGCCGGATCGCGGCCTCGGCGTTCCCCTCAGCCCAGAGGAGCGCGACCATCTCACCAAACGCATGGATCTGGGGGGTCCGCTCGCGCGTCCTTGAGATGAGCGTCCCGATCGTGTCGTCGAAGCGTGCCGGGTCCGGCCAGCCGTCCACCATGAAGCGGCTCAGCGTGTCGCGAGCGTCGAGTGCCACGTAGCGGCCCTCGGCCCCTGCGCCGACGACGTCGAGCCCGCGGGCTGTCAGGCGCTGGGCAACCCCGTCGCGGTGTGGCGGGGTCGCGATCAGGATGCCGGCACTCGCTGCGGCCAGGGCCGCGCCGATGTAGTCGGAGACGCTGTCAAGCAGAACGGACTCGTGCTCGTAGAACTGAACGGCGTGCCCGTTTACTGCGATGTCGCTTGGCTGCTCCCTCATCAGGTCGCTCTGGTTGCAAGTTGCACGCCTAAGTTGCGCTGTTGTTACAAAAACCCGGCAGCAAGCTGCCGGGTTTTTGCTGCGCACCGCGAGCGAAGCGAGCGAAGTGCGCAGACACCGACGTGACGGCAAGCGAGCGCCCGTACCCTGCGCACCCCGAGCGCAGCGAGGGAGGTGCGCAGACGCCTTAGAGGTGACTCCAAGCCGCCGGGATGAAGAGGCTGGTGAATGTGTCGAGCGCATAACCATCCGTCATGCCGGCGATGTAGTCGGCGACCGCCCGCTTCACGTTCTCCTGGCCGGCGATCCGCTGGTGTTCCGCCGGCATCCGGTCCGGATGCGCCTCGAAGTACTGCAGGAGCTCCCACAGCACCCCCTGGGCCTTCTCGTCCTCGGTCTTGGCCGGCCCGGCGAGGTACACGTTCTCGAACATGAACTTGCGCAGGGCGTTGGTCGCCTCGAGCACCTCGCCGCTCATCGTCACGTCGGGCTTGCCGTACGAGGTCACGACGACGTCGTAGATCATCGTGTCGAGGCGCTCCGCGCGGTCGGACCCGAGCGCGGACCGGATCTCCCGCGGCAGATCGGCCTCGGTGATGATCTCGGCCCGCATCGCATCGTCGATGTCGTGGTGCAGGTAGGCGATCTTGTCCCCGTAGCGGACGACCCAGCCCTCAGGTGTCTCAGGCTCTCCCCAGGCAGCGGTCTCGAGCCCGCCTTCGGTCGGCGAGCTGTGCTTGAGGATCCCATCGCGGGTCTGCTTCGTGAGATTCAGTCCTGCCCCGTTCTTCTCGAGCTTCTCCGCGATGCGAACGCTCTGCTGGTTGTGCCGGAATCCTTCGGGCAGGAACCGCGCGAGCAGCTCCTCGCCGATGTGACCGAACGGCGTGTGCCCGATGTCGTGTCCGAGCGCCATCGCCTCGACGAGGTCCTCGTTCAGCCGAAGCGCGCGCGCGAGCGCACGACCGATCTGGTTGACCTCGAGGATGTGCGTGAGCCGTGTGCGGTAGTGGTCGCCGACCGGCGCGAGGAAGACCTGCGTCTTGTGCTTCGTGCGGCGGAACGCCTTGCTGTGAATGATGCGGTCGCGGTCGACAGCGAACACGGTGCGCGTGGGAGACGGCTCGTCCGCCGTGTCGCGCTTTCCTTCAGAGCTCTTCGTCGCATACGGCGCGAGCGTCGTGCCCTCGAGCTCCTCGGAACGCTCGCGGATGCGCAGCGATGCGACGCTACGGTCGCGTGAGAGCTTTGCGCTGCGCTCAACTTTGGTGGCCATGCCGCGGATGTTAGCGGTCCTTCTCCCCCGCTCCCGCGATCGCGGCCTGCGCCGCCGCGAGGCGCGCGACCGGCACGCGATACGTCGACGGCGATACGTACGTGAGGCCGGCTTCGTGGCAGAACGCGATCGACGACGGATCGCCGCCGTGCTCGCCGCAGATCCCGATCTTGAGCCCCGGGCGCGTCTTGCGCCCGCGCTCGATCGCGATCCGCATCATGGCGCCCACGCCGTCGCGGTCGAGCACCTGGAACGGGTCGGCGGGGATGATCTTCTGCTCGACGTATTTGGTGAGGAAGCTCTTCTGCGCATCGTCCCGCGAGATGCCGAGGATCGTCTGCGTGAGGTCGTTCGTGCCGAAGGAGAAGAACTCGGCCTTCGTCGCGATCTCGTCGGCGATTAGACACGCGCGGGGGATCTCGATCATGGTCCCGAACTTGTAGGGCACCTTCTTGCCGCGCTCTTTGAAGACCGCATCGGCGACGGCCAACACCTGCTCCTGGAGCCGGTCGAGCTCACCCATGACACCGACGAGCGGCATCATGATCTCGGGCTTTGCCTTGATCCCCTTCTCGGACGCGTCGATCGCAGCGCCGAGGATCGCGCGGATCTGCATTTCGAGGATCTCGGGGTACACGAGCAGCAGGCGGCAGCCGCGCAGGCCGAGCATCGGATTGTCCTCGTGGAGCTGTTGGAGGCGCCGCTCGATCTTCTCCTTGCGCTCGAGCTCCGCGCCGTCCTTGCCGGTCGCGCGCATCACCGCGATGTCGACGTCGACGTCGGCGTACTCACGCAGGAACTCGTGCAGCGGCGGGTCGATGAGGCGGATGACGACCGACAGGCCGTCCATCGCCTTGTACATCTCGAAGAAGTCGCCCTGCTGGAACGGCAGGAGCTTCGCGAGGGCCTTCTTCCGGCCCTCGACCGTGTCGGCCATGATCATGTCCTGCACGATCGGCAGGCGGTCCGCCTGCCGGAACATGTGCTCGGTCCGCGCGAGGCCGACGCCTTCCGCTCCGAGCTCGCGCGCGAGACGGCATTCCTCGGGCGTGTCCGCGTTCACCCAGACGCCAAGCGTCCGGCGCTGGTCCGCCCACACGAGAAGCTCGATGAGCTCCTTCTCCTCGCGGAAGTTCGGCTGGATCGTCGGGAGCTCGCCCAGGAAGACCTCGCCGGTCGTGCCGTCGATCGAGATCGCGTCTCCCTCTCGAACGATCTTGTCGCCGACATGCATCTGCCGTTTTTGCAGGTCGATGTCGAGGGCCGCGACACCCGCGACGCACGGGAGTCCCAGACCGCGCGCCACGACGGCGGCGTGACTGGTCGAGCCCCCGCGAGCCGTCAGGATGCCGGTGGCCGCGATCATCCCGTGGAAGTCGTCGGGACTCGTCTCTGGGCGCACCAGCACGACGAGCTGCTTCGAACCCTTGAGCTCCACGGCGCGGTCGGCATCGAACACCGCCCGGCCGGTGGCCGCTCCGGGTGAGGCGTTGAGTCCCTTCGCAAGGAAGCGACCGGCCTTGCGCGCCTTCTCGACCTCGGCCTCGTCGAACCGCGGCAGGAGCAGCTGCTCGACGTGCATGGGATCCACGCGTTGCAGCGCCTCGTCCTTGTTGATGACCTTCTCGCGCACCATGTCGGTCGCGATCTTCACCGCCGCGCGTGCGGTCCGCTTCGCGCTGCGCGTCTGGAGCATGTACAGCTTCGCCCGTTCGATCGTGAACTCGAGGTCCTGCACATCGCGGTAGTGCTTCTCGAGCCGCTGTGCGATCTTCTCGAACTGCGCGTAGACCTTCGGCATCTCCTGGTTCATCTGCGAGATCTTGGACGGTGTGCGGATGCCGGCGACGACGTCTTCGCCCTGCGCGTTCACGAGATACTCGCCGTAGAGCTCCTTCGCGCCGGTGTTCGGATTGCGGGTGAACGCGACACCCGTGCCCGAGTCGTCGCCCATGTTGCCGAACACCATCGACTGCACGTTCACCGCGGTGCCGAGGTCGTGCGCGATCTTGAATGCGTTGCGGTAGTCGACCGCACGGCGCCCGAACCACGAACCGAAGACCGCCTCGATCGCGAGGCGCAGCTGATCCAGCGGCTCCGTTGGGAACGGTTTCTTCGTCTCGCGGCGCACGATCTCCTTGAACTCGGTGACGAGCTCCTGCAGGGCCTTGGGTGTGAGGTCGGTGTCCGACTTCGCGCTGGTCGACTTCTTCTTCGCTTCTAGCGCGTGATCGAACTTATCCGGCGGGATGTCCTGGACGATGCGGCCGAACATCGAGATGAATCGCCGATATGCGTCCCACGCGAAGCGCGGGTTCTTGGTGAGCTTTTCCAGCGCCGCCCGCGTCTCGTCGTTGAGGCCGAGATTGAGGACGGTATCCATCATTCCGGGCATCGACATCGCCGCGCCGGAACGGACCGACACGAGCAGCGGATTCTTGGTGTCGCCGAGCTTCTTTGCGGTCGACTTCTCCACGCGGGCGAGCGCCTTCTCGACCTGATCCCAGAGCCCTGGTGGAAGCTTCTTGCCCGACGCGAAGTAGGCGTTGCACGCCTCGGTCGTGATCGTGAAACCTGGTGGGACAGGCAGGCCGGCGTTGGTCATCTCGGCGATGCCGGCGCCCTTGCCCCCCAGAAGGGACCGCATCTTGGCACTGCCCTCGGCCTCGCCGTCGACGAAGAGGTAGACCCACTTCTTCGCCTTCGCGGTCGCCTTCTTTCTGGTTGTCGCGCGCCGGCGTGCGGGCACCTATGACACCTCCCGTTCGGACCGGCTGATATTGGCAGATTTCGTGCTCCACCGGTCCGCGGTGCGTGAGCCTGCGCTACATTCGCCGTCCTTGTACGAACGACCCGGTTACCGCACGCTCCTCGGCCGCGTCCGCGACAACGTGCGGCTCTATGTCCGCAAGCAGCTGGAGCTGCCGCGGCAGGAGATCGCGGAGATCGTGCAGGCGAACCTGCGCGCGGCGATGTGGTTCGGCATCGCGCTCGCGTTCGTGCTCTGCACGCTCGTCGCGCTCACGGTGACGATCATCGCGGTCATTGCGATCTGGCTGCCGTTCCCGGTCGCGGCGCTCATCACCCTGTTGATCTTCCTGGCACTGGCGGCCCTCACGGGCTTCATCGGTTACAAGAAGCTGGATCTGCGCGGTCCCACGCGATCCATCAATTCGCTGAAGGAGACGATGCGTTGGGCGAAAGCCCGTCTGCTCGGACGGAGCGCGAGCTAGCCGACCTGCGCGCGAGCCTCGACGTCGACCTCGCCGAGCTGCGAACGCGGCTGCGCGAGGACGTCGACCCGCGTAACCTCGTCCGCCGCCAGCCGCTGGCGGTGTTCGGGACGCTCGGGTCCATCGCGGCCCTCGGGGCGGTCACGGTCGCGAAGGGCATGCGGGACCGCAAGCTGCGTCGCAGTGACACTGATCTGGACGCCGTCATCGCAAGGCTCGGCGGACGCCTCGACAAGCTGAAGGGCAGGGCACGCAAGCGGCTGCGCGAGACGCTGCGCAAGGAGATCGCGGAGGTCGAGCAGCCACCGAAGGCCGAGCAGATGATCTGGCAGTCCCTGAGCGGCGCTCTCACCGCCGCGCTCACGCTCGTCGCGCAGCGGTTCGCCTCTCGTCTCGTCGGCGACGAGGAGCTGCCGAAGGAGACCTAGGCCAGGAGGAAGCCGACGAACATCACGGAGATGCCGAGAAGGTTCGTCAGCTCGAGGACCCCCGAGGCGCCGGTGAACGCGACCGTGCCGCCGGCCGCGGCGATGAAGACCCCGGTGGCGATGATCACGTTCGCTGCGGCGCGGCGCCCGTTATCGCGCCGGCGCAGGAACACCCAGGCCGACCACAGCGCGCCGCCGATCAGCACGACGCTTCCGACACCGCTTCCGATCCCGGCCAGGATGCGCGGCAGCGAGCCGTCGG
>DATEZK010000069.1:0-3287 GCA_035255665.1 Candidatus Limnocylindria bacterium | reverse complement strand
GCGCTCGCCGTGCGCTGGGTCCTCGGTGATTCGCGCGTGTTTCTCAACACGGTCGGAGACGTCGGGCTGCTGCCACTGGTGTTCGAGGCGGCGGCGCGAGGTGGGGCTCGACCTTCTGATGCGGAGATGGATGATCTGCTGGCGCGACGCGCGATGAGCCCGCTCTTCGTCTCCTAGTTAGTCGCGTCGACGATCGCCACGACGCGGTCGAGACCGCGCGGTCGGTTCACCGCACCGTCGGGGGGCAGTAGATGGAAGCGAAGGCCGGCCTTCAGCGCGCCAGCGTCGGCGACGGGATGGTCGCCGACCATCAGCGTCTCGCCGGGCTGCGTGCCGAGCAGTTCGCAGGCGCGCAGGAAGATCGCGGGGTCGGGCTTCTCGACGCCGACCTCGAACGAGTGCGTGAAGGCGTCCACCAGATCGGCAAGGCCGTGCGCCGCGAAGATCGGCCGCAGGTCCTGTGGCACGTTGCTGACGATCCCGATCTTGATCCCGCGTGCGCGCAGCGCGCGCAGGGTCGGCGGTGTATCCGGGTAGGGGATCCACGCGCGCGGATCCATCACGCGCTCGTAGAGCGTGGTCGCGATCCCGGGTACGGCGGAATCGGCGCGTTCGAAGAGCCCGGTCCAGATCTCGCGGTGCGCGGCCGCGGACAGATCGCGTCCCTTCGCGAGCTCCTCCGGCATCTTTCCGGCCTCCCAGAGCTCGTCCCACAGGGCGCGCGCGTGCTCCGCATCGACGGGGACGCCGCGCTCTTTGGCGGCCGCGACGATGACATTCGCCGCATCGGGCGGTGAGAACAGCGTGTCGCCCCAATCGAACAGCACGCCGCGGATGCTCGTCACCTACGCGATTCTGACGGAGGGGCGCGTTCCATCGCAGAATGCTCCGCGTGCGGGTCGCCATTCTCGGGGTCGGTCGCCTCGGCGCATTTCACGCCAAAGTCCTGAGCGAAACGAAGGACGTGGACGAATTGCGCGTGTACGACGCGGACCCGGCGCGCGCGAAAGAGGTCGCAGCGTCGCTGAAGGCGAAAGCGGCCGCGAGTGTCGACGAGGCGCTCGCTGGTGTCGACACGGCCGTCATCGTGACGCCGACCGACACGCACGCGCCGCTGATCAAGAAGTGCCTTGATGCCCGCATCGCGACGTTCTGCGAGAAGCCGATCGCGATCGGCATCCCCGAGACGCGCGACATCGTCGCGCACGTGGAGCGCGCGAAGGGGCGGCTGCAGATCGGCTTCCAGCGCCGCTTCGACGCCGGATACCGCAGGGCGCGCGACGAGATCCGCGGCGGCAAGATCGGCGACGTGTTCTCGTTCCTGATGGTGAGCTGCGACCGCCTACCGCCTCCGGACGCGTATATCGCGACCTCGGGCGGGCAGTTCAAGGATCAGCTCATTCACGACTTCGACATCACCCGCTGGCTCTTCGGCCAGGAAGCCGTCGAGGTGACCGCGACCGGCTCGACCCTCGGCGTTCCGCAGTACGAGGCGATGCAGGACGTAGGCACGTCGGCCGTCCTCCTGCGGCTCTCCGGCGGTTCGCTCGGCCTCATCACCGGCCTACGTCATAACGAAGCGGGATATGACATCCACGTCGAAGTCCACGGCGCGAAGGACACGCTCGCAATCGGAATCGACCCGCGCACGCCGTGGCGCTCGGTCGAGAGTGACGCGCCACAGCTCGCCGGGCCGCCGTATCCCTCGTTCTTCGTCCGCTTCGACGGCGCATACCGCGCGGAGCTCGCGCATTTCCTGCGCTTCGCGCGTGGCGAGGCCGAGAACGCCTGCACGGCCGCCGACGCGCTCGAAGCGCTGCGCATCGCCGAGGGCGCGAGCCGTTCGTACCGCGAGCGGCGGACCGTGAAGCTCAGCGAGATCGACTAGATGGCCCTGCGGGTCACGTTCATCGGGAGTGGGAACGCCTTCGCGGACGGTGGACGTTCGCACGCCTGCATCCATGTGAGCGCTCCGGGTGTCTCGCTGCTGCTCGACTGCGGCGGTTCCTCGCTGCCGGCGATCAAAAAGGAGGTCGATCCGGAGGCCATCGACGCGATCGCCATCAGTCATCTTCACGGGGACCACTTCGGGGGCATCCCGTATCTGGTCGTCGAGCAGCATTTCGCGGGTCGCACCGCGCCGCTCGCGATCGGCGGACCACGCGGGCTCCCGGAACGGCTGCGCGCCGCGGAATCCGCGCTTTATCCGGATTTCTTCCGCAAGACGAAGATCCGGTTCGCGATACGCGAGACCGTGCTCGGCGCGAACGAAACGGAGCTCGGCGGCGCAATGGTGAGCGCGCTGCCGGTCAAGCACGTGGCCGAGGCCGAGCCGCACGGCCTGCGCGTGCGCGTCGGCGACAAGCTCATCGCGTATTCGGGCGATGCGACGTGGAGCGACGAGCTCGCGCGTGTCGCGAAAGGCGCCGATCTGTTCATCTGCGACGCGTCGTTCTTCGACACCGACGACCCATCGCACATCTCGTATCGCACGCTCATGGCCCAGCGCGACAAGCTGGATTGCAAGCGGATCGTGCTCACGCACCTTGGCGCGGAGACGCTCGCGCGGATCGGTGAGCTCGATCTCGAGCACGCCGTCGATGGGACGGGTCTGGTCGTCTAGCCGCGCCTAGCCTTCGGAGGCTTCGGTGAGCGTCGCCAGGTCCGTGCGTCCGCGCGCGCGGCCGTAGAGGCGGACCGCGAAGGGCAGCACCAGGAAGAGGACCGCGACGGCGAGGATGGCCGCGGTGCCGGGGCGGGTCAGCAGTGCGATGAAGTTGCCGTCGGTCATGATCATCCCGCGCCGCAGGTTGTTATCGATGAGCGGGCCAAGGACGATGCCGAGGATCACCGGCGCAAGCGGGAACTCATACCGCTTCATGAGGAATCCCATGACGCCGAGCACGAACACCACCGCGAGATCGAACGCGTTGCGATTCAGCGAGTACACACCGACCGCGGAGATCACGGTGATCCCCGCAAAGAGCAGCGGCTTGGGTATGTCCAGGAGCTTCACCCAGATCCCGACCAGCGGCAGGTTCAGCACGAGCAGCATCACATTCGCGATGTAGAGGCTCGCGATGAGACCCCACACGAGGTCCGGCCGCGTGCTGAAGAGCAGCGGCCCGGGCTGCAGCCCGTAGATCTGGAACGCCGCGAGCATCACCGCGGTCGTGCCCGAGCCCGGGATGCCGAGGCCGAGGAGCGGGACGAGGTGTCCGCCGGCCGCGGCGTTGTTGGCTGCCTCGGGCGCGGCGACGCCCTCGATCGCGCCCTTCCCGAACTCC